>CAZFPA010000032.1:0-23037 GCA_964520975.1 uncultured Selenomonadaceae bacterium
GGTAGAGCAGGGGACTGAAAATCCCCGTGTCAGTGGTTCGATTCCGCTCTGAGGCACCATTTTGAAACATGAGTCTGCATGGTTACATGCGGACTTTTTTTATATACAGCGTATTTTGTCGACCGGCCAGGAGCGGCATTCCCCGCAGGCAATCAGGATTAACAAAAAATTAACCATGGACGGCAGTTTTTTGGTGTATAATAGGGGAAGATTTGTTTTTATTTGAAAGGAAGAAAGTATGGAACAGTTTACTGGGGTCTTTTTGGAGTTTATCGATTCATGGGGATATTTTGCTGTAGCATTGCTCATGGGGTTGGAAAATGCGTGTATACCGATTCCGAGTGAGCTGATCCTTGGTTTTGCAGGCTATCTGATTTTCGCCGGACGCATGACCTTTACGGGGGCGCTGCTCTTCGGCATGATCGGGGGCATGGCAGGGTCATTTTTTGCTTACTACGTCGGACATTATGGCGGACGTTCCTTTGTTGATACGTATGGCAAGTATTTCTTTGTGAAGAAATCCCATGTGGATGTGGCCCAGCGCTGGTTTGACAAGTATGGCATCAAGGCGGTATTTTTCAGCCGTATGCTGCCGGTGGTGCGCACGTTTATTTCGCTGCCCGCGGGCTTTGCGCATGTGGATATGAAGAAGTTTTTCTTCTATACCTTTTTGGGCTCGCTGCCCTGGACGGCACTTATCCTTGGCGCGGGCATGACGCTGGGAGAAAGCTGGAAACTGCTCACGGAAATCGGGCATGAGGCAAGTCTCGTATTTATCGCCGTGATGGCGGTCGTCATCCTCGTATTGTATGTACGTTATCGCCGTAATAAGAAGAGCCGGGAAAACGTGAATATGGACTAAAAAAGATGCTGCTGCGGCAGCATCTTTTTAGTTACAAGGCGTACATGTGGTTGAGTGGGCCGCTGCCCTGGCCGAGGTCCAGGCCGGCCTGGAGGGCACCGGTGATGAAGTCCTTGGCCTGCCGGATGGCGGCTGGCAGCGGCAGCCCTGCGGCCAGTGCACAGGCGATGGCGGAGGACAGGGTGCAGCCGGTGCCGTGCGTATTGGGATTGTTCACGCGCGGGCTCTGGTACCAGTGAGCCGTGCCCTGCTGCCAGAGCAGATCGTCGGCACTGTCACTGAGATGGCCGCCCTTGATGAGTATCGCTCCCAGCATATGCTTTGCAATCTCCTGGGCGGCGCGTACCATATCCGTCGTGGTGTGGATGGGGAGGCCGGAAAGAGCCTCGGCCTCGGGCAGATTCGGCGTAATCACAGAGGCCAGCGGCAGCAGAAGGCGCTGCAGGGCCTCCATCGCTTCCGGCGCCAGCAGGCGGCTGCCGCTGGTGGCAATCATGACGGGATCGACTACGATATTCTCGGCGGCGTATTCCCGGAGTTTTTGGGAGATCACCTCGATGATGGCCGGCTGTGATACCATGCCGATCTTTACCGCATCCGGCCGGATATCGCTGAAGATGCAGTCGAGCTCCTGTGCGACGAACGCCGGCGAGGCGTCGAAGATGTCGTAGACACCCGTCGTATTCTGGGCGGTCAGTGAGGTGATGGCGCTCATCGCATACATCTTATGGACGGTGATGGTCTTGATATCTGCCTGGATGCCGGCGCCGCCGCTGCAATCTGAGCCCGCAATGGTTAAAACGGTTTTCATGTAGATTCCTCCTTGCACGGGCAGAAAAAAAGCTGCCATAGGCAGCTTTGACTGGCGGGTGAAGTGCAGATCCCAAACTCTCCCTGCGCCGGCATTGCCCGGATCAGGTCAAAGGGTCGAAGCCATGCTTCCTCTCAGCCGAAAAGCTCCCCTGTGCGTTCTTTTGTTTACCGCTATTCTAGCATGGAAGCCTGCGGAAAGCAAATCGGTGCTTGAACAGGACTTACTAAAACAAATATCTCTCCTGATGAAACATACAAAACAAATTAAGAAAAAATACTTGTTTTTTATTGGCTGTTATGTTATGATATTATCAATTTCAGAAAGAGAAATGCCGTGAAGAGGAAAAGTAGATGGCGAGGAACTGTGCAGAGAGCCGGGGAAGATGCGAGCCGGTCAGGGAGCAGCCATTGAAGTTCACCTTGGAGCAGCCCGCTGAAGGTCATGTAGGCGGTGCCGGAGCCTTTGCCGTTACAGGAAGGAGCATATCGGTAGTGCGTCTATGGGCGCGGCCTGTATGTATTTGAGCGATTCCAACAGGAATCATTAAGGTGGTAACGCGGGTGCAGCCTCGTCCTTTACAGGACGAGGCTTTTTTTATACCTATTTCAAAGGAGAGAATTGCGGATGAGGACAATGGGGTTTTTAGGGCCGCAGGGAACACATAGTGAGGCGGCCGCAATCTTTTTGCAGGCCAGGCTGCCCGAGCCGACCGAGCTGGAAGCGTATCCGGATATCTACGCGGCGATGCAGGCGGTGGCGGAAGGCCGCTGTGATGCCTGTCTGGTCCCCGTGGAGAATTCATTGGAGGGCTCCATCAATATCACGCTGGATGCGCTGGCACACAGTGATGAGCTGGAGATCACGGCTGAGCTGATCTGGAGTGTGCACAATCAGCTCATGGCGAAGAATCCGGCGGCTCCGGTACAGAAGATTTTCTCACATGCGCAGCCGCTGGCGCAGTGCCGTACTTACCTGCAGCAGCACTATCCGCAGGCGGAGCTGCAGGCGGTCGCAAGCACAGCCAAGGCGGCGGGGCTCGTGGCGAAAAGCGTTTCGGCGGATGGCTGGGCGGCAATCTGCACCAAGCGGGCCGGTGAGCTTTACGGCCTGCAGACACTGGCCGCCGAGATCCAGGATAATATGGCAAACTGCACGCGCTTCTATGAGCTGCATCGGCGGGGGGCCGCAGTCGCCCCGCGGGGACGACGCGAAAAGTCGCTGGTCATCTGTCAGATCGATGGGCAGCGGGCGGGCAGTCTCTGCGAGGTACTGCAGGAGTTCGCGCGGCGGGATGTGAATATGACCCGTATCGAGTCCCGACCGGCCCGGACAGAGCTCGGTGCCTATATATTCTTTTTTGATCTCGAGACAAAAACAAGCCGGGAAAATCTGGAGGCCTCCATCGAGGCGGTACGTCAGCGCAGTATATGGCTGAAAAATCTGGGTGAATTTCCTGTTATCATAGCGAATAATTAATGGATAAGAAAAGGAGAATGCAATATGGTTATCATTATGAATGCCGACGCAACGGCGGAAAATATCAAGAATGTCATTGAGGAAATCCAGGGTGTGGGGCTCACTGCGCAGATCATGGAAGGTGCGCAGCAGAAAATCATCGGGGTTATCGGCGATAAAGCCCGCATGGGTTCATTGCCCATCGATGCGATGGATGGTGTCGAAAAGACGGTGGAGATCTCCAAGAGCTATAAGCTCGCCAGCCGGGAATTCCATCCGCAGTCCACGATTGTCGATGTCGATGGCGTGAAGATCGGTGGCGGGAATCTGGTTGTCATGGCCGGCCCTTGTGCCGTTGAGTCACGGGAGCAGCTTTTCGAGGCAGCGGATCTGGTCAAGAAGAGCGGCGCGCAGTTCCTGCGTGGCGGTGCCTACAAGCCCCGCACTTCACCGTATTCCTTCCAGGGACTGGAGGAAACCGGGCTGCGCTACCTGGCTGAGGCCAGAGAGCGCACGGGCCTCAAGATCGTGACCGAGGTCACGGAGGTCGAGGCGGTAGCGACTGTTGCGCAATATGCGGACATGCTGCAGATCGGCGCGCGCAATATGCAGAATTTCCGCCTGCTCAAGGAGGTCGGCCGTTCGGATAAGCCGGTGCTCCTGAAGCGGGGCCTGGCCGCAACGCTCAATGAATGGCTGAATGCCGCGGAGTACATCATGAGCGAGGGCAATCCCAATGTCGTGTTCTGCGAGCGCGGCATCCGCACCTATGAGACCTATACACGCAATACGCTTGATCTCAGCGCCGTAGCGGCGATTAAGCATCTGTCCCATCTGCCGATCATCGTAGATCCGAGCCATGGTACCGGAAAGTGGCGCATGGTAAAGCCGATGGCCTTCGCTGCCGTAGCTGCCGGCGCTGATGGACTCATGATGGAGATGCATCCGAATCCGGCCAAGGCACTTTCGGATGGGCCGCAGTCGCTCACGCCGGAGAATTTTGCCGCGCTCATGCAGGGTCTGCAGCGTCTGTCCGGCTTCCTGCAGGAAAGCGGGCTTGCCATCACCGATCTTTGAGAAAAAGCGGGATGATTTTTTCAGTATAGAGTAGGGAACAGGCGCTTCCTGCAGTGGAGGCCGGAGCAATTGCTCCGGCCTCTTTTGCATGGGCTTTTTCTACTAACTATTGAGAAATTTTCCGCCTTTTGCTATTTTACCGAATAATTTTGTAGTATACTTAACCCATAAAAGAAAAAGAATACTATTGGATACATTAAAATAAGAAAGGAGCAGACCAAATGATTTTGCCGAAGTTACAGATCAGTACAGCGTGTGGAAAGAAATGCCGGGCTGCCCTGCTGGGCGGCGGGCTGGCACTGATCTGCGGAATGGGGGAGGCCACCGCCCAGGCCGCGGTGAGCGGAACCCTGCCGGAGGGGGACGCGGCACTGCTCGTCTACCGCAATGCGGTGCTGCCCTTCCTGATCTGCGGCGGGCTGCTGCTTGTCATTATTTTTCTGCTGCTGCGCGAAAACCATCGGCGTCGGCAGGCTTATTTTCAGGTATGGCGGGAGGACCGGCGCCTGCAGGCTTTTATGGACGGAACCCCGGCCGGTATGGGGACATTTTTAGTAAGGGACGGAAAAATCCGTATCGGATACATGAATGATGGTTTTTACGCTATGCTTGGAACGCAGCGGGAGCCGCGGCAGAGCATTACGGCTGAGGATGGTTCAATGGCTTATGTGCACGCGGAGGATCGTGCCGGTCTGGAAGCCGAAATCCTGCGGGCAGCGGAGGATAATCTCATCGCGGAGTATACCTTCCGGCTGCGCTGGCCGGATGAGAGCTATCGCTGGCTGTCCATCCGGGCCGTGGCCGGTGAAAAAGAGAGCGATGGTACGGTCGTCTGTTATGCGGCCTTTCACAATGTCGATGAGCTTGTGCGTACGCAGCGGGAACTGCGGGAAAGCAAGAGCTCGCTCACTGCAGCCATTGAGCATTCGGGGCTGCAGTTCTGGCAGTATTATCCGGGGCAGCATATCGCAATGCTTTTTCCGGGGATTTCCGGACATCTTCCGCTGCCGAGGGTATTGCAGGATTTTCCGCGTTCTTTGATAAAGCGGGAAATTATCCATCCCGATGATATTCCGGCTTTTTTGGAAATGCATCGGTTGTTGGATGAGGGAAGCTATGGAGCCAGTGCGGATATCCGCGTGCGCCTGGAGAACGGATACTCCTGGGAACGCGTGCGCTATACGGCTATTTACGATGATGCCGGCAGGGTCATAAAGGCTATCGGAACGGCGGAAAACCTCAATGCCTATAAGGAAATCGAGGAACGCTTTTCTATTTCGGCCGGACAGGCGGGCATCCTCTGCGGCGTCTATGATATGGCGGCGCACCGTACATGGTTTGATTTCCATGGAAAGCGCCGGAGCTTTGAGAATGCGCCGGAGAGCGTGATTGCCAGCGGCATCGTGCATCCGGCTGATCAGGCGCGTTACCGCAGTATTTTCAGCCGCCTGGCAGCGGGGGAACGCACGGTAAGCGACGTCATCCGTTATCGGCTGGATACGGGCAAGGATTATATCTGGATCAATATCATCTATACGCTGATACCGGATCGCCAGGGAAATGCCTCCCGGGCCTTCGGCAGCGGTGTCGATATCACGGAGCAGAAGCTGGCAGAAATCCGATATCAGGAGGAAAATCTGCGGCGCCGGGAGCTCGAAAAGGATGTTGTTGAGGCGGTGAGCTTCAACATCACGCAGAACCGGATGCTTGCCCGCAGCATCCATGGCCGGGAGATCGCGCCCCGGCAGTCCGTTACGCTGGATGCCTACATGGAGGAAATGACAGCGGTTGTCCCGCGGGAAGCGGACCGGAGCTTTTTATGGAGCCTCTATACGATAGGACGGATGCAGGCCATGTATCGTGATGGGCAGCGGCGCTTGGATTTCGAGTATCTGCATAAGACGGAAACCCAGGGCCTGCGCTGGTACAGTGGCCGCCTCAATCTCGTCATGCAGCCGCAGACCAGGGATATTCTGGCTTTTACCTATATCCATGACATCGATGATAGTAAAAAGAATCGGCTGGCGCTTGAAAGCATCATGTCGGAAACCGTTGATTTTGTCGCGTGCTATGACCTGCGAACCGGCGTGGTACGCCTGGTTCGGGCCAATGAGACCACGCGCAGTGTGGGGGCGGGCGGCCCCTATGACTACAAACGTGATTATGACAGGCTCGTTGAGCGATTCGTGGTCCTGGAGGATCAGGCGCGGGCCATGGAAGGGCTCAATCCGGACCTCGTGCGGGAGCACCTGGAGCATGAGCGCAGCTATGAGATAACGCTGCGGCTGCAGATCCACGACGAGGTTCGTCACAAGCAGTTCCGTTACTACTACCTCGATGATTCGACAAAGAACACCATCGTTCTTTTGCAGTGGGATATCACGGAGCTCTATGAAAAAGAAGAACGGCAGAAAACTGAGATGCAGACGGCACTGGTCACGGCGAAAAAGGCCAGCCGGGCCAAGAGCGACTTCCTCTCCCGCATGAGCCATGAAATCCGCACGCCGATGAATGCGATCATCGGCCTTACGGCGCTTACGCGCGAAAAGCTCGGCGACATGTCCTATGTAAAGAACAGCCTCGAAAAAATAGATTCTTCAGCGCACTTCCTGCTGGAGCTCATCAATGATATCCTGGACATTTCCCGCATTGAACGCGGCAAGCTGAGCCTGAATGAGACACCGGTGGAAATGACGGGATTTTTAGAGGATATCCATGCGCTGCTGCGCAGCCGGGCGGAGGAAAAAAATATCCGGTATGTGGTCAAGGCCGAAGGGCTGGCGGCCGGCTATTGCTTTGATGCGCTGAAGCTCAAGCAGGTGCTGGTCAATATTCTTTCCAATGCGGTGAAATTCACGGCGGCCGGCGGCCAGGTCGACTTTACGGCCTGCTGCACCGGCCAGCAGGACGGGCTGGACTGCCTGCAGTTCACGGTGAGGGATACGGGCATTGGTATCGACCAGAAGTTCCTGCCCAAGGTGTTTGATGCCTTTGCCCAGGAATACTCCACGAACACCACGTTGTTTGGCGGTACGGGGCTCGGGCTGGCCATCAGCCGCAGCATCATCGAGCTTATGGGCGGAACCATCGCGGTACAGAGCCAGAAAAATGAAGGCACGACCTTTGTCGTCACCGTGCGGCTTACGCGGCTGCAGGATGACGGCCGTCTGCGTCAGAAAAACGGCAGTCGCCCGACGGATTATGATTTTACGGGCCGTCGGGTATTGCTGGCGGAGGATAATGAAATCAACAGTGAGATTTCCCGTAATCTGCTGGAGTCCAAAGGCTTTACCGTCGAAGCGGTAACGGACGGGCGGCAGGCGGTGGATGCATTCCAGCAGCATGCACCGGGCTGGTATGACCTCATTCTCATGGATGTGCGCATGCCTTACATGGACGGCCTCACGGCTACCCGGCAGATACGCTCATCGGAGCACGACGATGCCTGGAGCATTCCCATCCTGGCCATGACCGCGAATGCCTTTGAGGAGGATATCAAAAAATCCCTGCGTTCCGGGATGAACGGCCACCTGACAAAGCCTGTCGAGCCGGCTGAGCTCTATAGGTCCATTCAGGAAGCCTTGGATGCCAATACCGATTGAAAAAAACTGTGACCGGGATTTTCCGCAAGAAAATCCCGGTCACAGTTTTTTGGTATCGCGGCAAAATGTAAGGGCCCCTTCGCAAAAAAGACATGCCGGATGGGGGCGTCAGCAGGATGGGCGTATTTCGTGGGAGGATGTCACTGATTTCCGTGGGGAGGTTTTTACGGCCTGTTGTGCAAGATAGCTGCGCAGCAGCCAGAAGGAGAGCAGCAGTACACTGGCGTCGGCGGCCGGGACGGCGAGCCAGATGCCGTTGATGCCCAGCAGGGGCGGCAGGGTGATGAGGAAGAAGCTGATGCCTACGAGCCCGCGGGCGCA
The DNA here is from genome assembly GCA_964520975.1 of uncultured Selenomonadaceae bacterium. Lineage (GTDB taxonomy): Bacteria > Bacillota > Negativicutes > Selenomonadales > Selenomonadaceae > CAZFPA01. The sequence goes on from CAZFPA010000032.1 coordinate 8,132, forward strand.
GGAGCCGAGTGCGGACAGGTGGCCCTGCGAGAGTGCCGTGAAGAAGCCCTGCGTGAAGATATTGAAACCGCAGGCCAGGAAGCTCAGGGCAAAGAGCTGGAGCCCGGAGGCTGCCAGCAGCTCGACCTCGCTGCCCTGGGGGACAAAGATTTCGACCAGCGGTTCAGCAAAGAGCTGGGCCGCACCGAAGGCGAGCAGGGAAGCAATCGCGATGGCGGTCAGGCTCAGGCGCAGCAGCCGCCGGATCATGGCCGGATTGCGGGCCCCGTGATGATAGGAGAAAATCGGTGCGATGCCGGAGGTGAAGCCGAGGAAAAAGGCCGTGAGCAGCATTTCGGCATAGAGGATGATGGTAATGGCAGCGATACCGTTCTCACCGGCATAGCGCAGGGTCAGCAGATTGAACAGGAAGGTCGTGACACCGACAGCGAGCTGGGTTACCATTTCGGCGGAACCGCTTTTCATGGCCTGCAGGATGACCTTCCATTGGAAGGTGAAGCGCCGCAGGTAGAGCAGTGAGCGCTGGCGGCGGAAATACCAAAAGCCGATGAGTGCCGATACCGTGTAGGCGATGACCGTGGCCCAGGCGGCGCCGCTCACGCCGAAGCCCAGGTGTGCGAGGAATACATAGTCGAGTCCGATGTTGATGAGACCGCTGAGTATCGCGAGATAGAGCCCCAGCATGGGCCGGCCGCTGGTTACGAAGAAATAATCAAAGATGAAATCCACGGTGGTGATGGGGGCGAAAAGCAGCATGGGGAAAAGATAGCGATGACAGTCAGCCCAGAGATGGCTGGTGGTACCGAGAAAATGCAGGATGGGGTCAATGAAGAGCAGGCCAAGAGCGCCGAGTACCGCGCCGATGAGCCCGGCGGTGACCACGAGCATGGTGAAGCGCTCCGAGGCCAGGCGGGGCTGCTTTTCCCCCAGCGTTTTGCCGACAACGGCTGAGCCGCCGGCAGCGAACATAATGGATACGCCGATGATGAGGTTCACCGCCGGCCAGACGAGGTTTACAGCGGCTAGCGAGTCAGAGCCCGTGAAGCGGGCGACGAATATGCCATCGACCACCGTATACAGCGAGAAGATCAGCATGTTGCCGATGGTCGGCGCAGCGAAGCGCAGCAGCGAGAAAAAATGGAAATCCTGCGCCAGGGGATTCCTGGCGGGGTATGTATTCGTAAGCATAAAAGCATCCTTTCTGGAAAGCCGGAAAAGCAGAGCCGTCCGCTTCCCAATCGATGAAAACTGGTATATACTTATCTTAAAGTATCTAGCAGGTGGATAGTCAAGGAGGCGGGAAGATGCTGAAACAGGTTGTTTTTCATACGGGTGAGTTTGCGCGCATGGTCGGAGTCAATAAGAAAACCCTTCATTACTATGATGCGCAGGGAATTTTTTGTCCGGATTCGGTCGCGCCGAATGGCTATCGCTGCTATTCTTCCCGACAGCTCTATGCCTTTCAGATGATACGCACACTGCGGGAACTGGGGCTGTCGCTGGAAGAGATCCGGGCCTATCTCCAGCAGCGAAGCCCGCAGCGTCTGGCCGCGTTGCTGAAGGGACAGCAGGAATGGCTGGCCGGCGAGCTGCGCCGCTATCGCCGCATGCAGCGGCTGGTGAAAAACAATATCGCGTTGCTGGAGCGGGCCATGACGGTCGAATGCGGCTGTGTGGTGCTGGAGGACTGGCCGGAGGCGCGGCTGGCGGTATCGGAAAATGTGCGCAGCCTGCCTCTTGCGGAACACGATCCCTTCATTCAGCGCTATATCAATGATTGCCGTGAAAAGGAGCTCGATGACGGCTATCCGCCTGGTGCGATGGTTGCGTGCGAAGATTTTGCGGCCGGGCACGAGCTCGATATCAGTTATTATTTCACGCGTACGGATCAGCCGGCCAGGGCCATTCCCGCCAAGTACCAGGGCTGCCGCCCGGCCGGTCGTTATGCGGTCCTCTACCAGCGCGGCGATTATATGGATACGCGGGCGTCCTATGCGGCGCTTCGCCGCTTTTTGGCGGAGCAGCACCTGCGGCCGGGTGAGTATTCCTATGAGGAGTACATCATTGAGGACATGTGCAGCGACCACCCGGAGGACTACATCACGCGGATCGCGGTGCCGGTGAAGCCGGCAGGTTTACGCTGATACCCAAAAGCTGGAAATTATGGCAGTAAATTTGTAAATCTCGTTGACATCGCTCCGACAGAAATGCTATGATGTACAAGGGAAATAAGGGATATATTTGCTCCAAACTCAAAATGAGGCATAGCATTATGCCAATTTGAGTCCTTTTTTGTTGTCTTTACGAAGTCATGCGGCAGAAAAGTGCCGGTGAACTATAAGGGGGAAATTTCATCTATGATCGAACGCTATACCAATCCCGAAATGGGCAATATCTGGACGCTCCAGCACGAGTTTGAGACCATGCTGCAGGTAGAAATCGCGGCTTGCGAGGCTATGGCTGAGCTCGGCGAGATTCCGAAGGAAGCGGCTGTCAACATCCGTGAAAAAGCGAAATTTGACCTTCCGCGAGTAAAGGAAATCGAGAAAGTCACCAACCACGACATCATCGCATTCCTTACGAATGTAGCTGAATACGTGGGCGAGGATTCCAAATACATCCATAAGGGACTGACCTCCAGCGATGTGAAGGATACAGCGCTTGGTGTCATGATGAAAAAATCCGCAGAGCTCATCCTGGATGACCTGCATAAATTCCGTGATGTGCTGCAGCGCCGCGCGGCAGAGTTCAAGCACACGGTCTGCATTGGCCGTACGCATGGCATCCATGCGGAGCCGATGACCTTCGGCCTCAAGCTCGCGCTTTGGATGGCGGAGACAGATCGCAACATCGAGCGTGTCGAGCATGCGAAGAAGATTGTTTCGGTCGGCAAGCTCTCCGGTGCGGTGGGAACCTATTCCAACATTGATCCCCGCATCGAGCAGATTGTCTGCAAGAAGCTGGGCATCGAGCCGTCACCGCTCGCTACGCAGGTCATCCAACGTGACCGCCATGCAGAGTACATGACGACCCTGGCGATTGTAGCGAGCTCCTTTGAGAAGTTCGCCACGGAAATCCGCAACCTGCAGCGTACGGATATCCGCGAGGCTGAGGAATATTTCAGCCCGGGACAGAAGGGTTCCTCGGCAATGCCGCATAAGCGCAACCCGATCACCTGCGAGCGCGTGGCCGGTATGGCCCGTCTCGTCCGCGGCAATGCTGTTGCCGCGATGGAGGACATCACCCTCTGGCATGAGCGCGATATTTCCCATTCCTCCGTGGAACGCGTCATCCTGCCGGACAGCACGATCAACGTGGACTACTGCATCAAGAAGTTCACGAACATCATCGACAAGCTACTTGTCTATCCGGATGCCATGATGGCGAACCTCAACAAGACGGGCGGTCTCATCTACAGCCAGCGCCTCATGCTGGCCGTAGTCAACAAGGGTGTGCTGCGTGAGGACGCCTACAAATGGGTACAACGCAACGCGATGAAGCGCTGGATGCAGGGCGAGGACTTCCGTACGAATATCGAGAAGGACCCGGATATCATCAAGTACCTCTCGAAAGCGGAGATCGAAGAATGCTTCGACTACAAATATTTCCTGCGTCACGTCGATATGATCATGGCGCGCTTTGGACTTTAAGATAAAATGGGGGCTGCGCAAACAGCCCCTTCGGTATGTGATTAATGTAAATTGAGAGGAGAAATCTCTTATGGCAACAGTTGTTGTAACAGGAACTCAGTGGGGCGATGAAGGCAAGGGCAAGATCGTCGATTATTTGGCACAGCGTGCGGAAACCGTCGTGCGCTATCAGGGCGGCAGCAATGCCGGCCATACCGTAGCCGTCCGCGGCGAGGAATACAAGCTTCGTCTGCTGCCGTCCGGTATCCTCTACAAGGGAACGCACTGCGTAATCGCCAATGGTGTCGTAGTCGATCCTGAGGTCATGCTCGAGGAAATGGACGCGATGGCAAAGCGCGGCATCGATGTAAGCGGCATCCGCCTTTCCAACCGGGCGCACGTGGTACTGCCGTACCATCGCCTGATGGATGGCCTGGGCGACGAGGCCCGTGGCAAGGATAAAATCGGCACCACGAAGCGTGGTATTGGCCCCTGCTACATGGACAAGATGAACCGCATCGGTATCCGCGTCTGTGACCTCATGGACAAGGAAGAATTCGCGAAGCGTTTGAAAGAAAACCTCGCAATCAAGAATACCGAGCTGGAAAAGCTCTACAACCATGATCCGCTCAACTACGAGGAAGTGCTCAAGGAATATGAAGGCTATGCGGAGCGTATCCGTCCGTATGTCTGCGACACGATTGCGCTGCTGAATGATGAGATTGCAGAAGGCCGCAAGATCCTCTTCGAGGGTGCGCAGGCTACGATGCTCGATATCGACTATGGTACCTATCCGTATGTAACGGCTTCCCATCCGGTATCGGGTGGTATCGGCGTTGGCGCCGGCGTGGCTCCGAACAAGCTCGACAAGGTCGTCGGCGTAGTAAAGGCCTATTGCACGCGCGTTGGCGAGGGCCCGTTCCCGACGGAGCAGCTCAACGAAATCGGCGATAAGATCCGCGAATGCGGGCATGAATTCGGTACGGTTACCGGCCGTCCGCGTCGCTGCGGCTGGCTGGATGCCTGCGTTGTACGCTATGCTGGTCTGTTGAGCGGCCTGGATTACATGGCAATCACGCGTCTTGATATTCTCGACAGCTTTGATGAGATCAAGATGTGCGTAGGTTACAAGTACAAGGGCGAGATCCTCAATGAGATCCCGGCCAGCCTCAAGGTACTGGCTGATGTAGAGCCGGTCTATGAGACTTTCCCGGGCTGGAAACAGGATATCAGCGGCATCCGCAGCTATGATGAGCTGCCGGAGAACGCGAAGAAATATCTCGAGCGCATGGCTGAGGTCACGGGCGTTGCCGTTGGCATCGTATCCGTTGGCCCGAACCGCGATGAGACGATCATCGTTGCGAAGGACCTGTTCTAAATATAAATATAGAGAGGCGTGCCGCTTGCGGTGCGCCTTTTTTCGACGAGGAGGAATATCATGATTCGATTCAACTGCGATTACCTGGAGGGGGCTCATCCGCGGATACTGGAGCGCCTGGCGGCTACGAATATGGAGCAGACCGTGGGCTATGGCTGTGATGACCATTCCGAACGGGCACGTGAGCTCATCAAAAAGGTCTGTGCGTGTCCGACCGCGGCCGTGCATTTCCTCGTGGGCGGCACCCAGGCGAATTTTACGGTGATATCGGCCGCACTGCGTCCGTATCAGGGCGTCATCGCGGCCGATACCGGTCATATTGCGTGCCATGAAACGGGCGCGGTTGAGGCCTGCGGGTACAAGGTGCTCACCGTTCCTGGCGACGACGGGCGGGTCACGGCAGAGGCTGTAGATGCCTATGTGCGTGAGCATTGGGCCAATGAATCCCATGAGCATGTGGTGCAGCCAAAGATGGTCTATATCTCGATGACGACGGAGATCGGTACGATTTATACGAAAAAAGATCTGGCTGCCCTCTATGCGGTTTGCCGGCAGCACGGGCTGTATCTCTTCCTCGATGGTGCGCGCCTGGGCTATGGGCTCGCGACGCCGGGCAGCGATCTCGATCTGCCGTTCATTGCCGCGCATACGGATGTGTTCTATATCGGCGGAACCAAGGTCGGTGCGCTCTTCGGCGAGGCTGTGGTGCTCGTGAATCCTGCCTTGCAGCCGGATTTCCGCTATCTCATCAAGCAGAAGGGCGGCATGCTGGCCAAGGGCCGTTTGCTGGGTATCCAGTTTGAGACGCTGTTTGAGGATGGCCTGTATTTTGAGATTTCCCGCCATGCGCTGGAAATGGCCGGCCGCCTGCGCCAGGGGCTGGAAGCCCTGCGCATTCCCTTTGCGAGCAGTTCCGTGTCCAACCAGCAGTTCGTACGGCTGGACAATGCTTTTTGCCGGGAACTCCGCAAGACCATGGATTTCGATGTGATCCAGCCCGGTGAAACAGAATCCATCGTGCGCTTCTGCACCTCCTGGGCAACGCTGCCAGAAAATATCGACGCCCTGCTGGCCGAGATCCAGCGGCTGAAAAATAAATAATCTTGTGAAAAAATGGAGCTGTCGTGCCTGGTATCATGCTTTTCAGATACATGGTGTGCGACAGCTCCATGTTATTTCTATCGAGGACTTCTGTACGTATTTTCATACAGGTGTATACATGTATACAGTATAATTACATTAGAATATTGTACTTACAGGGTGCAATATAGTATACTTTATACGTAAATCCTTTAAAAATCAGTTATTTTTGTAAAGAAAAAAGGAGCGATGAAAGTGTCAGAGATGAAAGCGTATGTACAGAGTATATTGGACTTGGTGGCCGCGAAGGATCCGAATCAGGTGGAATACCAGAATACGGTCAAAGAAGTCTTGACGACCATCCTGCCCGTGCTGGAAAAGCATCCGGAATACCGTAAGGCGAAGATCCTTGAGCGTATGGTGGAGCCGGAGCGCGTGATCATGTTCCGGGTTCCCTGGGAGGATGACAAGGGCGAGATCCAGGTCAACCGCGGCTTCCGCGTGCAGGCCAACAGCGCCATCGGACCTTACAAAGGCGGGCTGCGCTTTCATCCGAGTGTAAATCTCAGCATCCTGAAGTTCCTTGCTTTTGAGCAGATCTTCAAGAATGCTCTGACCGGGCTGCCGATTGGCGGCGCCAAGGGCGGTTCCGATTTCGACCCGAAGGGAAAATCCGATCATGAGGTCATGCGTTTCTGCCAGAGCTTCATGACGGAGCTGTATCGCCATATCGGCCCGAATGTGGATGTTCCGGCTGGCGATATTGGTGTTGGCGGCCGCGAGATCGGTTATCTCTATGGCCAGTACAAGCGTCTGCGCGATTCCTACGATGCGGGCGTGCTCACAGGCAAGGGCCTTGGCTACTGGGGCAGTCTTGCGCGCACGGAGGCTACGGGCTATGGCCTGCTGTATTTCGTGAAGAACATGCTGGACGATAAAGGCATTGATATCAAGGGCAAGACCATCGTGATTTCCGGTTCCGGCAATGTGGCCACCTATGCCATCCAGAAGGCACAGGAATTCGGCGGCAAGGTCGTTACCTGTTCCGATTCGAACGGCTATGTCTATGACCCGGAGGGTATTGATCTCGCTGTGGTCAAGGAGATCAAGGAAGTCCGCCGCGGCCGTATCAAGGAATACATCCAGGCGCGTCCGAACGCTGAGTACCATGAAGGCTGCTCTGGCGTATGGACGGTCAAATGCGATATTGCGCTGCCGTGCGCAACGCAGAGCGAGATCGATCTTGAATCGGCGAAGGCGCTCGTTGCAAATGGGGTAACGGCAGTCGGCGAGGGCGCGAATATGCCGTCAACGCTTGAGGCCATTGCGTGCTTCCAGGAGAACAACATCCTGTTTGCTCCGGCCAAGGCGGCCAATGCCGGCGGTGTTGCGGTATCCGCGCTGGAGATGGCACAGAATTCCATGCGCTATCGCTGGACCTTTGAGGAAGTCGATGAAAAACTCAAGGGCATCATGAAGGATATCTTCACGCAGGCGAAGAACAACGCAGAAAAATATGGTTGCGCAGATAATCTCGTAGCCGGTGCGAACATGACGGCCTTTGAGAAGGTGGCCGATGTCATGATGGCCCATGGTCTGGTCTGAAACAGCGTTTTTATGAAATGAATAGCGGGGCAGTTATTGCCCGATAGAAAATCCGGCGGGGGCCATGCCCTCTGCCGGATTTTTGCTGTCTAATACTCAGCTGTTTGCTACGCTCTGTAAAAAAAATGAATCGGATTCAAATTTTTATTGTATATTAAGCCTATAGGGATTGACAATTTTAGTAAAACACAATACAATGAAATTGAAATCAATCCCGAGTATTTCAATGAGGATTATGGGAAAAGGTTTTTGCAGCAGTAGTGTATATTTTAGGAATACAGATAAAGAGGAGCGTATAGATATGGCTGAGAAATTACTGGAAATCAGGGACCTTCATGCGGGCGTGGAGGGTAAGGAGATTCTGAAGGGCTTGGATCTCTCCATCAATAAGGGCGAGGTGCACGTGATCCTGGGACCGAATGGTTCCGGTAAATCCACACTCATGAACATCATCATGGGGCATCCGAAATACGAAGTCACGGCGGGCAGTATGCGTTTTGCCGCAGCGGACCTGCAGGCTATGAAGACCTTTGAGCGGGCGCGGGCGGGGATTTTCCTTTCGTTCCAGACGCCGGAGGAGATTCCGGGCATCACGGTAGAGAACATGCTGCGTACGGCAAAGCAGGCTATGACGGGAGCCCCGGTGAAGATCCTGGCCTTTCGCAAGAAGCTCAAGGCGATGATGGCGGAGCTCAGGATGGACCCGGCCTATGCGGAGCGCTATATGAATGTAGGCTTTTCCGGCGGAGAGAAAAAGCGCAATGAGATCCTGCAGCTGCTGATGCTCGAGCCGAAGCTCGCGCTGCTGGATGAGACGGATTCGGGCCTGGATGTGGATGCGGTGCAGATCGTGTCGAGCGGGGTGAGTGCATTCCATAATGCAGAGAATTCCTGCCTCATCATCACGCATAATACGCGCATACTCGAGAAGCTTTCGGTAGATCGTGTGCATGTGCTCATGGATGGCCGCATCGTCGAAGAGGGCGGCGCGGAGCTCATCGAGGAAATCAACCAGCGCGGCTTTACGCATCTGCTCGATGCGCAGAACTGTGCGGACTGCAACCGTGTGTGCCCCAAGGCAGCAAAGTGAGGGATGGCCATGGAAAAGAAAAAGACCTTTGTCGAGGATATCGAGCGTACGCTCTATGATATAAAGAATGAGGACCGTCCGGTCTACAAGACGCAGCAGGGGCTCACGGAGGATATCATCCGTGATATTTCCCGGCAGAAGCATGACCCGGACTGGATGCTGCAGTTCCGGCTGAAATCGCTGGACGTATACAATCACACGCCTATGCCGACCTGGGGGCCGGACCTTTCGGAGCTCAACATGGATGAGATCGTCACCTATGTGAAGCCGGATGCGAAGATGACGGGCAACTGGAAGGATGTGCCGGAGGATATCAAAGACACCTTTGATCGCCTGGGCATTCCCGAGGCTGAGAAGAAGTCGCTGGCCGGGGTGGGCGCGCAGTATGATTCAGAGGTTGTCTACCACAGCATCCAGGAGAGCCTGGTGAAGCAGGGTGTCATCTACACGGACATGGAGACGGCGCTCGTGGAGCATGAGGCGCTCGTGAAGGAATACTTCATGAAGCTCGTGCCGCCGAAGGACCATAAATTTGTGGCGCTGCACGGCGCGGTCTGGTCTGGCGGTTCCTTCGTCTACGTGCCGGAAGGCGTGCAGGTGAAGATTCCGCTGCAGTCCTATTTCCGGCTGAATTCGCCGGGCGCGGGGCAGTTCGAGCACACGCTCATCATTGTGGAAAAGGGTGCGAGCCTGCATTTCATCGAGGGCTGCTCGGCGCCGAAATACAATGTGACGAATCTCCATGCGGGCTGCGTGGAGCTCTATGTGAAAGAGGGCGCCCGGCTGCGCTATTCCACCATCGAGAACTGGTCCCGCAACATGATGAACCTCAATACGAAGCGGGCGCTGGTGGAAAAGGACGGCATCATTGAATGGGTGTCCGGTTCCTTTGGTTCTCATGTGTCCATGCTGTATCCCTGCAGCATCCTGCACGGGGAAAACGCGCGCTGCGAGTTCACGGGCGTGACCTTTGCCTCGAAGGGACAGCATCTTGATACCGGGGCCAGCGTGATCCACGCGGCACCGCATACCTCCGCGAATATCAGTACGCGGACCATTTCCAAGGCGGGCGGCATCGCGGCTTACCGCAGCGCGGTGAAGGTCATGCCGAATGCCCATCATGCGAAGTGCTCTGTGAACTGCGAATCCCTCATGCTCGATGACATTTCCCGGTCGGATACCCTGCCGGTCATGGACATCCAGGGCGATGAGGCGGATATCGGCCATGAGGCCAAGATCGGCCGCATCAGCGATGAGGCGGTGTTCTATCTCATGAGCCGCGGCATCAGCGAGGAGGAAGCCCGGGCGATGATTGTGCGCGGCTTTGTGGAGCCGATTGCGAAGGAGCTGCCGCTCGAATACGCGGTGGAGATGAATAATCTGGTCAATATTGAGCTGGAAGGCACGATGGGGTGAGAATATGAGTGAAAAAATATACAGCGAGATTCCCATGCGCACCTGGCGCTGGCTGGGCGTGAACGAGGCGAAGGTCGGGGAAGCTCTGCTCATGGATACAGAGGAAAAAATCATTACCGTGCCCGAGGGCAGCAAGAATTCCCTCGTGGTAGTCTATCGCAAGGAGTCACACGGGCAGCTCAGAATCCGGCTGGAGGAGGGCGCGGAGCTCTCCCTCACGCGGGTGCAGCTGCTGCCGGGCGATGCCGTGCATGCAGGGACTGTGGAGGCGGTCGTTGCGGCGGGCGCGAAGCTGCACTATACGGCAGTCGAGGCCGGAGCGGCCTCCTCGGTCACGAAGCTCACGGTCGATCTGCAGGGCGACGAGTCCGCTGCGGATGTGGCTGCGCTCTATCTGGGCGATGGGACGCGTCAGATCGATATGAACTACGTGATCCGCCAGCAGGGGAAAAACACCCGGGCGGATATGCAGGTGCGTGGGGCACTGCTGGGCGAGAGCCAGAAGATCTTCCGCGGCACGCTTGACTTTTTGCGCGGCTCCAAGGGATCGCAGGGGCATGAGAATGAAGAGGTCGTGCTGCTTTCACCGAAGGTGCGCAACCGCTCGGTTCCGCTCATGCTGTCCGGTGAGGATGATGTGGACGGCCATCATGCGGTAAGCGTGGGGAAGATGGACGAGAACAAGCTCTTCTATCTCATGAGCCGCGGTATGGACCTCGCTGAGGCCCGCCGGCTCGTGGTGGAGGCTGCGTTCAACCCGGTGCTTGAGCGGGTGCCGGAGCAGGCACTGCGTGAGGAAATCGATGCATACATCAAGGGGAGGCTCAGCCATGACTAAGGATTTTCGCAGGGATTTTCCCCTGCTGCACAATATGATGAACGGCAAGCCGCTGGTCTATCTGGACAACGGCGCGACGACGCAGAAGCCCGAGAGCGTGATCCAGGCCATGTGTGGCTACTATGGCGGCTGCAATGCGAATCCCCATCGCGGGGCCTATGCACTGAGCGTGCAGGCCACGGACATCTATGAGAATGCCCGTGAGCGCACGCGTCAGTTCATCCATGCGAAAAGCGCGAAGGAAATCATTTTCACGAAGAACGCGACCGAGGCGCTGAATCTCGTGGCCTACAGCTACGGGCTCACGAATATCGGCGCGGGCGATGAGATCGTGCTGACCATCTCCGAGCATCATTCCAACCTCGTTCCCTGGCAGCAGGTTGCGAAGGCCAGAGGTGCGGTGCTCCGTTATATCTATCTCGAGGCGGATGGCAATCTGTCCGCGGCGGATATTGAAACGAAGATCACGGCGAAGACGAAGCTCGTAGCGGTCACGCAGGTATCCAATGTACTCGGTCTCGTGAATCCCGTGAAGGATATCGTGGCCAGGGCTCACCGTGCGGGCGCGGTTGTCGTGGTGGACGGCTCGCAGAGCGTGGCGCACATGGCGGTTGACGTGCAGGATATCGGGGCGGATTTCTTTGCCTTCTCCGGGCACAAGCTGCTCTCACCGATGGGCATCGGCGTGCTCTACGGGCGGGAGGCGCTGCTCGATGCGATGCCGCCGTTCCTGACGGGCGGTGATATGATCGAGTACGTGGAGGAACAGGATACCACCTTTGCGGAGCTGCCGGCAAAATTCGAGGCGGGGACGCAGAATGTCGGCGGGGCGGCGGGCCTTACAGCTGCCATCGACTATCTGGAAACCTTTGGCTTTGATAATATCCAGCGTATCGAGAAGGAGCTCGTGGACTATGCGCTGCCGCAGCTGCGTGCACTGCCCTATATTGAGCTCTATGGCTGCGACAGCCGCCAGGACAACAAGACGGGCATCATCACCTTCAACGTGAAGGATGTCCATCCGCATGATGTGGCGACGATCCTGGATGCTGAGGGCGTGGCTGTGCGCGCGGGACACCACTGTGCGCAGCCGCTCATGAAGTACCTGGGGCAGAACGCCACCTGCCGCGCGAGCTTTTACCTTTACAATACCAAGGAAGATGTAGACCGTTGGCTGGCGGCTCTCAAGAAGGTAAGGACGGTGATGCACCTATGAATCTCGACAGCATCTATACAGAACTCATCGCGGAGCATAGCCGCTCCACGGTGCATAAGCATCATCTGGAGCATCCGAGCTGCAGCCTCAAGGGACATAATCCAAGCTGCGGCGACGAGATCACGCTCGAGCTGCAGGTCGCTGACGGGCGCATCGCGGACGCCTCCTTTACAGGTGTCGGCTGTGCCATATCGCAGGCCTCGACCTCGATGATGATCGATCTCATCAAGGGGGAGCCGGTGGAAAAGGCTGAGCGCCTCGCAAAGCTCTTCATCGGCATGATCAAAGGCGAGATCACAGCTGAGGATGAGCTCGAGGAGCTCGACGAGGCCATGGCGCTCAAGAACATCTCCACCATGCCGGCCAGGGTCAAATGCGCGGTGCTTTCCTGGCACACGCTGCAGACCGCGCTGGAGAAAAAGGATTGACAGGCTGCTTGCCGTCGGCCGCGAGGCTGGCGGCTTTTTTTGCCGGGAACAAGAAAAAATCAGAAAAAATTTGCGCAGAATGTATTGACAATAATACGAAAACCAAGTATATTAAACATGTAAGTGGTACGTACCACTTGAAGGAGAGAATGGATATGCAGATAATAGATAAGGACAGCAAGCTTCCGCTCTATTGCCAGCTCATGCAGCTCATCATCGATGAGATCGAGCACCATCATATAGAGGTTGATGAGAAGCTGCCGTCGGAGAGAGAGTTCTGCAGCAAGTATGATCTGAGCCGCTCTACTGTGCGCCAGGCTTTTCTGGAGCTTGAGCAGGATGGCTACATCTACAAGATCCACGGCAAGGGAACCTTCGTTTCCCCGAAGAAGTTCAATCAGGAGCTGTTGAAATTCTACAGCTTTACCTCGGAAATGAAAAAGATCGGCAAGGTGCCGTCTTCACGAGTGCTGAGCTTTGATACCGTTGCCTGTGACTGGAGCCTGGCCCAGAAGCTGCATACGACTGCCGGCACCGAGGTTTACCGTTTCCAGCGGCTTCGCCTCGCGGATGACAAGCCGGTGATGATCGAGACCAGCTACATTCCGAAGGCGCGCTTTGCGGGTTTCACGGGAGAAATGCTCGAGCAGCATGCAATGTATGATATCTTTGCGCATGACTATGGCGTGGAGTTCACCTACGCGGAGGAAAAATTCCAGGCGGTGATGACCGATGACCGCACGGCGAAATTCCTCAATGTAAAGAAGTCGCTGCCAAGCCTCAAGATCGAGCGCTTTACCTATGAGCGCGAGCTCGTCATCGAGTATACCGTGAGCATGGCCCGCGGCGATCAGATGATTTATTCGATACGATTGAACAAATAACCCATTGCTGCCAGTTTGGAGGGTCTTCTTTTTCGCCCTTTTAACTGGTACGTACATCATGACCAATTTAGGAGGGGTACTATGAATCCATGGAAATTATCCGAGGAAGAGCTGCAGGCCAGGGGCGCGGAGCACACAGCCCGCGAAATGTGCCAGCAGCCGGATGCCTGGGAGGAGACGACGGTACTGCTTGAGCAGCAGGCCGCGGCTATCACAGCCTTTGTAAAGCCGCTGCTGGCTAAGCCGGAACTGCGCATCATCTTTACGGGGGCGGGGACTTCCGCCTATGCGGGCGATATCATTGCGCCGTATCTGCGGGAAAAGACCGGGCGGGATATCCTGTCCATCGCGACGACCGATATCGTATCGGCACCGCACCAGTTCCTGCACGATGGCCGGGCAACTGTGCTGGTATCGTTTGCCCGCAGCGGAGACAGCCCGGAGAGCATTGGCGCCTTTGACCTGGCTGAGCAGCTCGTCGAGGAAATCTACCAGGTGGTCATCACCTGCAACGCAGACGGGGCACTGGCCCGCAAGGCCCGCGAGCTGCCGGAGCACACGCTCACGCTGCTCATGCCGCCGCAGACAAATGATAAAAGCTTTGCCATGACCAGCAGCTTTACCTCGATGCTGGTTACGGGCCTGCTGATTTTCGATATGGACGATTTTGCAGCCAACAAGGCCCTGGTACAGCGGGTCGCAGCCTGTGGCCGGCGGGTACTGCAAAGTGGTCATGGCTTGCCGGAGCTCGCAGCGGCAGGCTTCGAGCGCATCGTGTTCCTGGGGTCAGGCGCGCTCTACGGGCTGGCCCGCGAGACCTGTCTGAAGGTGCTTGAACTCACGGGGGGACGGATTGCGGCGGTTTCGGAGACGGTCATGGGATTCCGTCATGGCCCGAAGTCCATCGTGGACGATAAGACGCTCATCGTGATGTGGCTGTCAGGCAATGCCTATACGCATGAATACGAGATGGATCTGCTCAGGGAGTTCCATCACGATGCTGGAAGCTTCAAGGTTCTCGCGGTCACACCGGCACCGGATGCTGCTGTTGCCGGGCTGGCCGATTATGTAGTATCCCTGGATGAAGGAGCGGACGGCCCCTGGGGCAGTGATGCCTACCTCGCTCTGGGCTACGTGCTCTTTGATCATATATTGGCGCTGGCGGCCTCACTGTCCAAAGGGGTGGCTCCGGATACACCGTGTCCGAGCGGCAGCGTAAACCGTGTCGTCAAGGGTGTCGTCATCCATCAGCTGGCAGAGTAAGAATGGAATAGATAAAGGAGGTTTTATCATGCCGGATATTTTACTTACACGTGTCGACAATCGTCTGATCCATGGACAG
>CAZFPA010000033.1:0-22263 GCA_964520975.1 uncultured Selenomonadaceae bacterium
TTGCCCGCACCGGCAAGATGTTCGCCATTGAAAACTTCGATGTGGTACCGGACATTATGAGCGTAGCCAAGGCCCTGGGCAACGGCACACCGATTTCGGCCTTTATTTCCACCGCCAAAATTGCCGATACCTATACGAAGCCCGGGGCCTCCACCCTGGGCGGCAATCCGGTTTCTTCAACAGCCGGCCTGGCCGTACTCGAATACATCGAAGAACACCATCTCATGGAGAATGCGCAGGCCCGTGGTCAGCAGCTCTACGACGGCCTGGTCGAACTGCAGAAAAAGCACCCGATCATCGGTGATATCCGGGGCATCGGCCTCATGCGCGGCGCAGAGTTCGTCCACGCGGACAAGAGCCCGGCTGCGGATGAACTGGACCAGGTACTGGAGGAAATGAAGAACCGCGGCTTCATCATCGGCAAGAACGGCATCGCCCGCAACGTCATGGCCTTCCAGCCGCCGCTCGTCATCACGGCACAGGATATTGACAACGTGCTCAATACGTTGGATGACGTGCTGAGCAAACTCATAAAATAATCGGAACAATGCAAAGGCTGTACCTGAAAAATTCAGGTACAGCCTTTTTGATACAGTTTATTTGAATTCCACAAATTCGTTGATGCTCGCACCACCCTTGATCATGGGCTCGACAAAGCTCCGATGAATATTCAGCACGATGACCCGCGGGCCTTTCGCAGCCAGTGCCTTGGCAAAGGCTGCAGCAAATTCCTCCGGGGTCGATACGGCCTCGGCCGGAATGCCAAAGCTTTTCGCATAGGCCACAAAATCCATCTGATAATCGAACTCACAGGCGATGTAACGCTCTTTGTACATGACCTTCTGGAGCTGACGGATCATCCCCAGACTTGTATTGTTCACAATGAGGGAAATGACGGGCAGTCCCAGCCGGGCAATCGTATAGTACTCGCTGCCTGTCATCTTGATACCACCATCCCCGGCGATATGGATGACGCGCCGGGAAGCTCCGTAGGCTGCCTGTGCTCCCATGGCAGCCGGCAGGCCAAACCCCATAGTTCCAAGACCGCCGGAGGTCAGCCAGGTCCGCGGCTCCTCCACCCGCAGGTGCAGTGCCGCCCACATCTGATGCTGGCCTACATCTGTGGCAAAGGCAAAAGGCTTATTCGCTGTAGCCTTGGCGATATGGTGCATGGCCCAGGGCAGCGTGAGCCGGGTCACATTGTAATCGTAGGCGTACTGCTCCTGCCAGGCCCGGATGCGCTTCCACCAGGGAGCGAGGTCCGTCAGCGGCTCGCGCTTCATGAGCAGCGCGAGAATCTTCTTCATATTGCCCGCAAGCCCAATACTGCTGGCAATGTTTTTATCGATTTCCGCCGGGTCGATATCGATATGGATGAACTTCGTGTTCGTCGTGTATTTATCAATACTGCCCGTCTGCCGATCGCCAAAGCGGCTGCCAATGGCAATGACCAGATCCGCGGCCGCAATGGCATTATTCGCGGCTTTTTTGCCGTGCATGCCCGCAAAGCCCAGTGCCTGCGGATGAGATCTGGGAAAACCGCCAATGCCCATAAGCGTGCTGCAAACAGGCAAATGGTATTTCTCAGCAAAGGTGATGAGCTCCCTGGTGGCTCCCGCGGAAATGACACCGCCTCCGGCAATGACTACCGGCTTTTTAGCCTGGCAGATGACCTCCGCGGCTTCCGCCGCACAGATCAGAAAATCCGCATCCGGAACAGCAGTCTTCTTTTCTTCCTGAACCAGAGGCGGATATTCAATCTCCGTGAGGAAAAGATCCCGGGGAATATCCACCAGTACCGGTCCGGGCCGACCGCTGCGAGCCAGATGGAAAGCCTCGCGCAGCGTCGGTATGAGCTTTTTGGGGTCCTTGACCTTGTAGTTGTGCTTGGTCACCGGCATGGTGACATCCAGGATATCCGTTTCCTGGAACGCATCCCGTCCCAGGAGCTTTGTATCTACCTGTCCCGTAATCGCCACAACAGGAATCGAATCCATGAAGGCCGTAGCGATACCCGTGACGAGGTTTGTCGCGCCGGGGCCCGAAGTCGCGATGCATACACCGACCTTACCGGTTGCCCGGGCATAACCATCGGCCGCGTGGGCCGCGTTCTGCTCATGGGTCGTCAAAATCTGGGTGATTTTCTTTTCATCATAAAGGGCATCATAGAGCGGCAGGATCATGCCGCCCGGATAGCCAAAAATCGTATCAACGCCTTCTTCCAACAGGCACTGTACGGCTGCTTTCGCTCCTTTCATCGCTTTTCCTCCCCTGTTTTAAAGTCGGTCGATGATGACCTCTGTCATTTTTTCGGTATCGGCCTTCTTAAATCCTTCTTTCCAAAGATCCGATGTGCGCCAGCCGTCATCCAATACCTGCTCGACGGCCATTTCAATGGCCTGGGCAGCCGCTTCGGCCTTCAGCGAATAGCGCAGCAGCATAGCCGCTGACAAAATCGTCCCGATAGGATTGGCTATCCCCTTGCCCGCAATATCCGGAGCTGAGCCATGGATCGGCTCATAAAGGCTCGTGCATTCGCCAATGCTCGCGGACGGCATGAGCCCAATAGACCCGCCAATTACCGCAGCCTCATCGCTCAGGATATCCCCGAAGAGATTGCCCGTCACGATCACATCGAATTGAGAGGGCTTCACGGCCAGCTGCATGGAACAGTTATCGACATAGAGATTGTTGAGCTCCACATCCCGATATTTCTCGTGCAGTGCGGCAATCGTCCGGCGCCAAAGCCGGGAGGTAGCCAGTACATTTGCTTTATCCACAGAAGTGACCTTGCCACGGCGCAGACGGGCAGTCTCAAAAGCCAGCCGGCCGATACGGTCTACCTCCGGAACAGAATAATTCTCAAGATCCCAGGCCCGTTCCTGGCCCTCATGGATTTCCGACTCGCATTTATCACCAAAATAAATACCGCCGATGAGTTCGCGCACAATAACAAGATCCACGCCCTTGACGAGCTCCGGCTTCAGTGGTGAATACTCGACAAGCGCGTCGGCTACCTTTACCGGGCGCAGATTTGCATAGAGACCCAACGCCTTGCGCAGACCGAGGATTGCCTTTTCCGGCCGCAGCGCCGGCTCGACGTTATCCCATTTGTCCCCGCCGACAGCGCCGAAGAGCACACCATCTGCGGCCTTACAGGCGTCAATGGTCTCCTGCGGCAATGGAGTGCCGAATTTATCGTAGGCGGTACCGCCCGCGTCATATTTCGTAAATTCCAGACCTAACGCAAATTTTTCATCTATCTTTTTGAGGACCTGGACCGCCGAGGAAGTGATCTCCTCACCAATGCCATCCCCGGGAATGACTACGATTTTTTTTGCCATATCACTTGTTCTCCTTGATATAATTGATGAGCCCGCCAGCTTTGGCAATATCCTGCACGAAGCCCGGCAGCGGGTGTGCGTGGAATACATCTCCAGTGCTGAGGTTCTCAATGGTGCCCGAGCTTGTATCGACCCGCAGCTTATCATCGGCCTTGATTTTTGCGACATCATCACCGATTTCGAGCAGCGGCAGACCGATATTGATGCCGTTGCGATAGAAAATACGTGCGAAGCTGGCCGCAATGACCACGGGAACACCTGAGGCCTTGATGGCCACCGGTGCGTGCTCACGGGAGGAACCGCAGCCAAAATTCTTGCCGCCTACCATGATATCGCCCGTCTGTACATTGGGGGCAAAGCTTTCATCAATATCCACCATGCAGTGTGAAGCCAGCTCCTTCGGGTCAAAGGAATTCAGATAACGAGCCGGGATGATGACATCTGTATCTATATTGTCGCCATAGCGCCATACCTTACCTTCTAATTTCATATCATTCTACCTCCTCAGGGGCAGCAATCCTGCCTAAAATCGCACTGGCCGCCGCTACATGAGGCCCCGCCAGATATACCTCACTGTCTACATGCCCCATACGGCCGCGGAAATTCCGGTTGGTCGTCGAAACACATCGCTCACCAGCCGCCAGAATACCCATGTGGCCGCCAAGGCAGGGCCCGCAGGTCGGCGTGCTCACTGCTGCACCGGCTTCGATAAAGGTCTCCACCAGTCCCTCCCGGACAGCATCCAGATATACCTGCTGACTGCCAGGTATCACAATACAGCGGACCCGCGGATGTACCTGATGTCCCTTGAGTATGCCCGCCGCAATTTCGAGGTCCTCCAGGCGCCCATTCGTACAGGAGCCAATGACCACCTGATCGATTTCAATGGTGCCGATATCGGCCACTGCCTTTGTATTGCCCGGAAGATGGGGAAAAGCCACCACTGGCTTGAGTTCGGAGAGATTGATCTCCACAGTTTCCGCATACTGGGCATCCGCATCCGGGGCCACCGGTTCATAGGGCTTCTGTACACGCCCTTCCACATACTCCCTGGTCTGCGCATCAAATGGAAAAATACCGTTCTTGCCGCCGGCCTCGATAGCCATATTTGCAATGGTAAAGCGATCGGTCATCGAAAGTTCGGCTACACCCTCCCCGGCAAATTCCAGCGATTTATATAAGGCTCCATCCACACCGATGCGGCCAATGAGTGTAAGGATCACATCCTTGCCGTTGATGTTCGCCGGCTTTTTGCCGGTAAGCAATACCCGGATGGTTTCCGGAACCTTGAACCAGGCCTCGCCAGTAGCCATTGCCACGGCCAGGTCCGTCGTGCCGACACCTGTGGAAAAGCCATTGACAGCCCCATAGGTACAGGTATGGGAATCTGCACCGATGGTTACCATTCCCGGCGCTACCAGTCCTTTTTCCGGCAGTATCACATGCTCAATGCCTACACGGCCAATCTCAAAGTAGTTGACGATTTTATGTTTGGCGGCAAAATCCCGTACGATCTTGGTGAGTCCTGCCGTCTTGATATCCTTGTTTGGTGTGAAATGATCCGGCACCAGGGCTATTTTCGCAGGATCAAATACCGGGCGGCCAATTTTTTCAAATTCCTTGATGGATGGCGGTGCGGTCACATCGTTGGCCAGCACCATGTCCAGCTTACAAAAGATAAGCTGTCCGGGCTTCACTTCTTCCAGACCGGCATGCCGGGCCAAAATCTTTTCGGTCATATTCATTCCCATAGGAATTCCTCCCTTAATTCAGGTTCTTATCACTCGGAACCGCTCTTATGCCTCATGGAAACGCAGATTGAAGGGATTTCGCGTTGCAAAATCCTGAACAATGGCGTTATAAAAACCGGCCTACACTTCATTAGAGTTCAAGAAGCGTAAGCCGATTCTTTTTCAAAGCTTATTTATACTGTTTAGAGTAACTGCCAATCAGAATTTCAGATCTTTTTTATCCTTGAGCCAGGACATCATGCTGCGGAGCTTAGCACCGACCTTCTCAATCGGATGCTCAGCATGGATGCGACGAAGTGCCAGGAAGTTTGCACGACCAGCAGCCTTGTTCTCAACGAGCCAGTTGCGGGCAAAGGTGCCATCCTGAATCTCGTTCAGTGCCTTCTTCATCTCAGCCTTTACTTCCGGCGTTACGATGCGTGGTCCGATGACATAGTCGCCATATTCAGCGGTATCACTGATGGAACGGCGCATCTTGGCCATGCCGCCCTCATACATGAGGTCAACGATGAGCTTCATTTCATGGAAGCACTCGAAATAAGCGATTTCCGGCTGATAGCCAGCTTCAACCAGCGTCTCAAAGCCATTCTGGATCAGATGGGTTACGCCGCCGCAGAGGACAACCTGCTCGCCGAAGAGGTCCGTCTCCGTCTCTTCCTGGAAGGTAGTCTCGATAACGCCAGCTTTTGTTCCGCCGATGCCGCGGGCATAAGCCAGAGCGACCTCACGGCAATTGCCGGAAGCATCCTGATAAACAGCGAATACGTCAGGAACTCCGCCGCCTTCTTCGAAGGTACGACGAACGAGATGACCAGGTCCCTTCGGAGCGACCATGAATACATCCACATCCTCCGGAGCTACGATCTGCTTGAAATGGATATTGAAGCCATGAGCAAAAGCGAGAGCACTGCCGGATTTGAGGTTCGGTCCGATTTCTGCCTTGTAGACATCCGCCTGCTTTTCATCCGGAATCAGGACCATGGTGATATCCGCCTGCTTAACAGCCTCGGCAACCGAAGTGACCTTCAGGCCATGAGACTCAGCGAGCGCCTTGGACTTGCTGCCTTCATAGAGACCAACAACGACATTGACACCGCTCTCCTTGAGGTTCAGTGCATGGGCATGGCCCTGGCTGCCATAGCCGATGACGGCAACAGTCTTGTTTTTCATTACTTCCCAATTTGCATCCTGATCATAATAAGTTTTTGCCATAGTACTCTCTCTCCTCACAATGTTCATATATAGTGTGTTCGCCGCGTTCGAGGCCAATGAGCCCCGTCCGGATGACCTCCAGGATTCCGTAAGGCGACAATAGCTGCGTAAAAGCCGTAACCTTATCGTCGTCACCCGTAATCTCAAAAATCAATGTTGTAGGCTGTACATCGATGACATGCGCCCGGAAGAGCTCGGCCATTTTCAATACGTCCAAACGGTTCGTATCGTCAGCCTTGACCTTGATGAGCGTCATGCCTCTGTACACAGCAGCTGCGGCATCTAAGCGCTGAACAGCCACAACATCCGGCAGTTTCTCCAGCTGTTTGATCATCTGATCGACGAGGTATTCATCCCCGTGCACAACAACTGTGATTCTGGAAAAATCAGGCGACTCGGTCACACCGACAGACAGGCTGTCGATATTGAACTCGCGCCGGGAAAACATGCTTGCAACTCGAACCAGCACACCAGGCTGATTCTTGACGAAAACGGATAATACATGCTTCATATTAAATGATCCCCCCAACAATAAACAAAACCGCCCCTGCTGCCGCTTTACGCTGACAGCAGGGGCGGATCACTCCGCGGTACCACCCTGCATTGTACTCATGGCCAACATTGGCCCTCATTAACGCTGAAACACGTCTGCGCCTCCTGTATCATGCAATCGACGCAAAAGCTCCTGGGCGATGTCAAGCATTTCACTCTACCGGTTTTCAGCAACCACCGGCTCTCTGCAAGAAGTTTCCGTGCTCTTTTCCCTATCATTGCCGTTATCATTTAATTGTATCACATCATGTATCTGTTTTCAACGCGTAACGTTGTAAACATGTATACATTATTGCAGTATTATACTTTTTTGTCAACAGTTTTTTGTAACTTTTTTAAAGTTTTTTTGCCTTTTCGCGTAATAATTTCTTTTGAGAGAGAACAATCTGAAGTTCCGTGCGGATTCCATTCGGCATTCTATTGAAAGCTGTACTCCTCAGACAAACATTTTCCTCAAACACATACTATGATATGATAGACACAGCAGGAGGGCGATCATGAAAAAAACTATACCTATATTAAAGAACACCGCTATATTGCCAGAAATAAACATCCCATTGCTGCGCTGGTATCGTCAGCAGGCCCGGATACTTCCCTGGCGGGAAGACCCCACCCCCTACCGTGTATGGATTTCTGAAATCATGCTCCAGCAAACACGTGTAGAGGCCGTAAAACCGTTTTTTGAACGCTTTCTCCGTGCCCTGCCGGATATCCACGCCCTGGCAGGCGTGGAAGAATCCCGTTTGCTGAAGCTTTGGGAAGGCCTGGGCTATTACAACCGGGCCCGTAATCTGCAAAAGGCAGCCCGCATCATCTGCGAAAAATACCAGGGGAACCTGCCTGACAACTTCGCGAAACTGCTTGCTCTGCCTGGCATTGGACGATACACGGCCGGGGCAATCAGCTCGATTGCCTGCGGGCAGCGACAGGCCGCCGTCGATGGCAACGTTCTCAGAGTCATCACCCGCATTCTCGCCTGTCCCCTCGATATACTTAAGGAAAGCACAAAACGCCTGATTGAGAACGCCCTGCTGCAGTCCATGCCTGCAGCCAGCGAGGCAGGTGCCTTCAATCAGGCTCTTATGGAACTCGGGGCAATGATCTGCCTGCCAAAGAACCCGCACTGCGCGCACTGTCCATTGCTGCAGCTCTGCCTTGCCGCTGCGGAGGGCTGTACGGATGCCCTGCCGATCAAAAAGCGCCCAAAGCCCCGGCGCATCGAGAAGAAAACCATCCTGCTCCTGCGAAAGGGCGCGTCGATCGCACTGCACCAGCGTCCCAACATTGGCCTTTTGGCCGGACTCTGGGAGCTTCCCAATGTCTCCGGACACCTTCCCAGGGAAAAACTGCTGTCGCTGCTATCATCCCTGGGTCTCAAAACCACCTCCGTCCAGGCGCTCCCTCCAGCCCGGCATGTTTTCTCCCACGTTGAATGGCATATGATCGGCTGGGACATTTGTCTTACCAATATAGAATCAGTCTGCGAATCCACTGTGCCCGATCTGACAGACCCCGCTATGTTTTCTCCGTTGATATTTGCCAATCGGGATGCCCTGGCAGTAAAATATAGTATTCCCACGGCTTTTCAATATTATTTATCGAAATGGCAGCAGGAAGAATGCCGGAAATAGCGAATAATTACTCTAAAGGAAAAATGATATACTCATCTATGTCTTTTAGCATATTTGCATACATTCAAAGAATGGAGGCTATTTATCATGTTCAATTTTTTGACGAAAAATCAGCCACTCGTGAAAACGGTCTCAGCAGCACCACGTCCAGTTCCAGCTGCAGGGGCACCATCGGCAGAGCTGCCCGACATAAAGACAGCCTATCTCAGTCTTAGCGAGGTGAACGCCAAAACCATCGGTGATCTTTGCGCGCTCGCTGAGGGCCCCGCATTGGTCATGGGCTTCCTCTCCCCTGACATTCCCGTGCAGGATGCTACTGCGGCATTGAAACGCGAGCTGAAGGCTTCCACCAAGCTGATTCTAATGACAACGGCCGGCGAGTTATGCCGTCAGCCAGGCAGTCACAGTATCTACTGCACTGCCGATGACAATCGGGGAAAAATCCTGCTGCAGGCTTATTCGAACCGCATGATTGAGGATACCTATATCATGAATATCCCTCTGCCCAATCAGGATATCAAGAGCGGACAGGTATCAATGACCGTCAACGACCGCGTTGAACTCATCAAAAAGGAAATCAGCCGTCATAAGATTCCCTTCCGTCTCAGCATCAACCATTCCTTCGCCCTCATTTACGTCGATGGCCTTTCAAACTGTGAGACCTTTGTGATGCAGGCACTCTACGAAGATGGCGGGTTCCCCTGCCCGTTCATCGGCGGCAGTTCCGGTGGCAAGCTGGATTTCAAGCACACCTATATCTATGATAACGAACGCATTGTCGAGAACAGTGCGATCATCACTTTCGTCCGCCTCAAGCATGACTATCGCTACGGCATCCTGAAAACACAGGCTGTATCCCGCACCGGTGATGTATTCTCGATCATCAACGCCAATGCTACACTGCGCTGCGTTGAAACTGTTGCCGATGCAAACGGACAGCCGATTTCCTTCATCGATGCATTGAAACGTCGCTTTAACTGCAGCACAGTTGCCGATGTCACCAGGGCATTGCAGGATTACACCTTCGGCATTGACATCCGCGGTGAGAATTTTATCCGCTCGGTTGCCGGCATCGATGAAGCCCAGAATCATGTCAACTTCTTCTGCGATGTCTTTGGTGGTGAAAAACTTTATCTGCTCAAACGCGATTCACTGGAAAGTACACTGGAACGCGATCTGAACGAATTCTGCGCCGGTAAACCTGCTCCTATCGGTGCCCTGCTCAATGACTGCATTCTGCGCCGCCTCTGTTATCCGGAAGAAATCAAGCATGTTGATCTCCTGCAGGATATTTCAACAGCCGGTTTTTCCAGCTTTGGTGAAATCAGCGGCCTGCATGTGAATGAAACCCTCACCGCGATCTTCTTCTATGCTGTACCGACCGGCACAGCCTTTGCAGATGATTATATCGATAACTTTGCTGCTCATTATGCCTCCTGCCATGCCTTCTTCTTTAATCGGACAATCTCCCGCCAGGCACATATTGATTCCCTGAAGGATGAAATCATCCAGCTTTTCCGCGACTATCAGGCAAAACTCCCCGGCATTGTAAACACCATCATGAAAATGTCCCGGGATGTGGAAGTCATCCAGTCCGCAATCAAGGAAATGTCTGATGGCATTGCAGAGCAAGGTACCATGTTCAATCAGCTCATGCAGCGCAGCAGTGAGATTACACCAAAGCTTGATATGCTGAGCCAGAACACCCAGCAAATCGATAAGGTCATGCAGATGATTACGGCCATCTCCTCGCAGATCAATCTGCTGGCCCTCAATGCAGCCATCGAAGCAGCCCGGGCTGGAGAAGCCGGCCGCGGCTTCTCTGTCGTAGCCCAGGAAGTACGCAAGCTCTCCGAAAACACCCAGGACAGCCTGCACTCCTCTGATGAAGCCATTCGGCTCCTGCTCAATGACGTTGAGGAAATCGACAAGATTCTTGTCGCCAACAAGGAATTTGAAGACAAAATCCACGACTTCGACTCCCACTTCAACACACAGATCACTGCACTCCAAAAGAGCCTCCAGGAAAGCCTCTCCCATATCGCCAGTTCCAGTCACTCCATCCAGGAACTGCAGGATATCAACTCCCTTTCGGAGGAACAGCTGCAAAAAGTTACCCAGAGCATAAAGAACATCGAACTGGGCATTTAAAAATCATAATAAAAAATGCTGTGGCATGGAAAAGCAACGCGCTTACCAGCCACAGCATTTTTTTATTATGATTTCATAGTTGCTTCTGCCTGAGTTCCCGATAGGCAACAATTGCTACAATGATATAAGCAATCGTAGACAGCAGTGATGGTTCAATCCCAAATTCCCCACCGGTTATAAAGATATTGGTATCGGTAAGATGATACGCAAATAAACAGCTTGGGCCAGGCGTGGTTGTGAAGCTGAAAATACCAATGATAAAAAAATCCCAAAGCACATGCACTATGGCACTGTTCCAAACGGAACGCCCAGCCAGCGCAATCAGGGAAAACATGACCCCCACAGCCGTTCCGCCAATCAAAAGCATGATTTTACTCGGTAAATCAATTTCACCATTCAACAAATGAATTGCGGCAAAGCTTATGGAAGGAACGAGTATCCCTGCGATTCGGTTGAACCTCATTTCGAACAAACGGAGGAAAAGTCCCCGAAAAATCATTTCCTCTATAAACCCTGGATAAATTCCATTCCAGACGACAGCGGCCGCAACGTAAAAAAGCACATCCTGTCCCCGGTCAATCGCCAGGGTCTCTTTGGGCATCAGAAGATAAATTCCGAGTATGACGAGGGGCAGTACGAATCCGATGGCAACCCAGCGAGGTTCAAACCTCACCTTTGGCATTCCGAGATCTTCCATGGACAGCTTTAAGAGTTTATTCACCGTCAACTTAATAAAGAAATATTCCACCAGAAGAATAACCATTGACATAATAAAAATCGCTGCTTTCGGATTGAACAGGCTGCTGGCAGCCCGAAAAACCATCCCGGAACCCAACAGATAAATCCAAAGACAGACAAACATAATCACTATGCCAACGGCAAATTTTGCCGTTGTGATCTTTTTTTTCATATTTCTGCCCCCTGTAATATCATGATCCCCGACCGGTTGCTATTACAATCCGCCAGCTGTCAGGTTTGACAAATTTTGTCAAATGAAAAAGCCGCCGATAGCATTGCTATCAGCGGCCGTAAAATCATTTATTTTCCTGATTGGAACCGGCTTCCGGACGCATGTGCGGGAAGAACAGCACATCACGAATGGAAGCGCTATCGGTGAGCAGCATGACAAGGCGATCTACGCCGATGCCAAGGCCTCCTGTTGGCGGCAAGCCATATTCCATTGCAGTGATATAATCACGATCCATAACATGAGCCTCATCATCTCCGGCCTCACGCTGCTTGACCTGATCCATGAAACGGCCTTCCTGGTCGATCGGATCATTAAGCTCCGTAAAACCATTGGCGAGTTCACGACCATAGATAAAGAACTCAAAGCGATCGGTAATCATCGGATTTTCCGGATTCCGCTTCGCGAGCGGCGAAATCTCTGTCGGATGACCGGTAATGAAGGTAGGCTGCATAAGGGTTTCCTCTACCTTTTCCTCAAAGGCAGCATTCAGGATTCCGCCAATACCATGACGCTGTTCGTACGGCACATGGATTTCATCGGCCATAGCCCGTGCTTCCTCTACCGTCTTGGCACTCAGGAAGTCCTTGCCCGTGGCTTCTTTGACAGCATCATTCATGCTGATGCGCTTGACCTGGGCCAGATCGATTTCCACGCCCTGGTAATTGATCGTTGTCGATCCCAGAACAGCCTTGGCTGCATCCAGCACGATGCCTTCCGTAACATCCATGAGATCGTTATAATCCGCATACGCCTGATAAATCTCGATAGAAGTGAATTCCGGATTATGGCGCACATCAATGCCCTCATTGCGGAATACCCGGCCAAGCTCGTACACGCGTTCCAGGCCGCCGACAACAAGGCGCTTCAGATTGAGTTCTGTAGCAATGCGCAGATAGAGCTTCATGTCGAGTGCATTATGATAGGTCACAAACGGGCGGGCCGCAGCGCCACCAGCAATCGTGCTCATAACCGGGGTCTCTACCTCGAGGAAATCACGCGTATCTAAATAATTGCGGATAGACTTGATGATTTTACTGCGCGCAATGAAGGTGTCGCGAACTTCAGGATTGACGATAAGATCGAGATAACGCTGACGATAACGAACCTCAACATCCTTCAGTCCGTGGAATTTTTCCGGCAGCGGACGCAGGCACTTGGAAAGAAGATCGAAATCCTCTACCTTGACGGTTACTTCGCCGCGGTGCGTACGGAATACAGTACCCTGAATACCGATGATATCACCGATATCGAGCAGTTTAAATTCCGAATACTTTTCTTCGCCCAAGGTATCAAGCTTAAAATAAATCTGAATTTTCCCCGAAAGGTCCATGAGCACAGCAAAGCTGGCCTTGCCATGACCACGGATTGCCATAAGGCGTCCGGCCAGCCGAACCTTCTTATCGCCATCCTCACCCTCAAGCTCAGCAAAATGATCAAACACCTGCTGGGCATGATGGGTCACGACATAACGGTGGCCAAACGGTGCCACACCCTTATCCGCAAAAGACTGCATCTTGTCACGACGGACCTGCATCATCTCATTCAGATCCTGTACTGGAGCCTGCTGTTCTTTCTTATCTGCCACTATATATATCCCCTATCCTTATGTTAATCTTTGATCTCCATGATTTTGTACTGCAGTACGCCTGCCGGTACATGCACTTCTACCGTGCTGCCGACCTTTTGGCCAATGATAGCCGCGCCGACCGGAGATTCATTTGAAATGCGGAATTCCGTCGGGTCAGCCTCCGCTGAACCAACAATGGAATACGTCATTTCTTCATCGAATTCCAAATCCTTGATAACAACCTTCTGCCCCATCTGCACCACATCGGAGCCGCCATTGCTCTGGATGATATCGCTGTTGCGGATTTTCGTCTCCAGATCGATGATTTCACCTTCCAGGAAGGCCTGCTCATTCTTCGCGTCCTCGTACTCAGAGTTCTCGCTAAGGTCACCCAGGGCAATGGCTGCTTTAAGCCGCTCTGCGATTTCAATGCGTTTGACACTCTTTAAATAATCCAGTTTATCTTCAAGTTTCTTTAAGCCCTCTTCGGTAAGCAAGACTCGTTTATCTGCCATGTATATGCGCCCCTTTTACTCTTTCATTCCAGGCAGCGGCAGTCATCCACACACAGACCTATTGGATGCTGCATGAGACAAATATAAAGAAGTGTCAAGCCATCACTTGACACTCTGCTGCCAGCCTACGATTTCCTAAATATTATATTTGTTTTTCCATAGCTTGTCAATTATTTACGGAATCTGCGATGAAAAGAGGACGCCCGTCAGGCGCCCTCCTGCTTGGCCTTTTTCTCTTTTTCCGCGATGAGCTTGAGCTTTTGCGCGCGGGTGAGCTGCTTGAGCTGCCATTCGCGCTGCTGGGCTGCGATTTTATCCGGAAATGTTTCATAGTAGCGAAGCACCACTGGCAGCCGGGAACGGGTATATTTCGCACCCTTCTTCGCATTGTGCGCTGCCAGACGCTTATCGAGGTCGTTCGTCCAACCCGAATACAGGGTACCATCCGCACATTCCAGGATATACGCATACGAAGTCATGCTCAGGCAGCGTCCTTGATCGTAACCTTGTTGATCACGACATCTTCCAACGGCTTATCACGGCCATCGCATTTGACCTTGCCGATGGCCCGGACAACGTCCATGCCTTCAATGACCTTGCCGAAGACCGCATGGTGACCATCCAGCCACGGCGTTGCCGCCAGCGTAATGAAGAACTGTGAACCGCCCGTGTTCGGACCGGCATTAGCCATAGAGAGGATGCCCTCGGAATCATGACGAAGATCCTTGTTGAATTCATCCGGAATCGTGTAGCCCGGGCCGCCCATACCCGTTCCCTCAGGATCACCGCCCTGGATCATGAAGCCATCGATGACGCGATGGAAGATCAGACCGTTATAGAAGCCTTTATCCACGAGATCGATGAAATTCTTGGTCGTAACCGGCACTTTATCCTCGAAGAGTTCAATTTCAAAGGTACCCTTATTGGTTTCAAAAACTGCAATACGATTTGCCACTTGATTCGCTCCTTTTTTGTCATTGTTTACCTGTCCTGCTGCAAAGCAGCCCGTCACAAAGACCAGCAGTGCCAGCAGCGTAAAGAAAATTGCTTTTCTCATTTAGTAAATTCGCCCCCTTTAGTTATTTTCCTGCTTTCACCTGGCAGCATCGGCACCCAGCAGGGAATTTCCCGCCCCGGCCGGAAAAAATCCGCCGGCGGCTGCCACTGCGGAAACCCGACACTGTGCATGGTGACAAGTGCCCCGACCTTCGTCCGGGCACAAAATTCTTTTGCTCCGAGCGCGGCAAATTCTTCCAGACGTCCATCCACCGGGAAAAACGCCACATCCGCTTCCAGGCCTTCCAATTTTTTCATCTGCTTCATAAAGCCATTGCGGGCAAATTTGATATTTTCTTCTGTATCCCCTTTCCAGTGCCACCAGTTGAAATCCCCCGCATGGAAAATCCGCCAGCCATCCTTTTCTACCAAAAAAGATGTTCCGAGATCGGTAGAATCAAAGGTCGTTATGCGGATATCCGGTGCAGCATAGCTGTCGTATGTTTTGAGATACGTTGTTTTCTCCGCTGGAAAATCCTGCGCCTGCCGGGTCTGACGAATATCATCGCTGAGAAAATACCGGCTTGTCTTCGCAGCATACTTCAGAATATGACCATCAAAATGGTCAAAATGCGCATGGGAAGCAAAAATATAGGCTTCACCGGCCGCTGCCAGCTCCCGCTCAACGGCTCCGGCAGGATCACGATAGTCATCAAAGATGAGCACTGTATCCCCCATGCGCAGCAAAAATCCGCTGTTGAGCAAATAAATGATTTCCATTGCACAGCCTCCTTATTTTGCCTGCAGGGAAACGAACTGGAAAGCATTCACATCTACCAGTCCACGGTCAGTAAGCTTGAGTTCCGGGATAACCGGCAGGCTCAGAAATGCCAAAGTGAGGAAGGGCGCATAATATTCGCAGACACCCAGTGCATGAGCCTTAGCAATAAGGCTTCCCACTTCCTGCGCCACGGTCTCGGCACCTTCCTTAGACATGAGCCCCGCAATCGGCAGTGCCAGCGAGCCGGCAATCTCTCCATCAACAGCGATCGCGATTCCGCCGCCAATGCGCTCGAGTTCCCTGGCTGCCAGCATCATATCATCATCCGATGCCCCGATAACAATGAGATTATGCGAATCATGCGCTATCGTTGAGGCCAGTGCCCCGCGCTGCAGACCAAAGCCCTTGACCAGCCCCAGGCCGGTCTGACCGCTCGCATGATGACGTTCGAATACAGCCAGCTTTAGAATCTGATTTTCCGGATCACTTACCGCCTCACCCTTGACGGTTTTGACCTTCAGCCTGAACTTCTTGGTGAGAATCTGATAGGGTATCAGACCGATGACATTGGCCTCTCCGCCAGGCAGCGGCATGCGCAGCTGTTCCATCTGCAGCGGTGCAAGATGCATGCTATGCTCGATCTTTTCCGCCGATACATCGGGCGGATCCAGCAGCATCACTCCATGCTCGGCAGCAAGCTCTCCATCCTTGAATACCATAGAAGGCTTCCAGCTGTCCAGGTCATCAAAGACAAGGATATCCGCCTTATAATGCGGGGCAATCGCCCCTACATCCCGCAGCCCGAAGCAGCGGGCCGTGTTGATGGTTGCCATCTGCAATGCCGTCGCGACCGGAATTCCTTCCTTGATAGCGATACGGACCATATCGTTGATATAGCCTTCAGTCAGGAGCTCTGCGGGAATCTTGTCATCCGCCGCGAAGCAGCAGAAGGATGAAGTATCCGCATTCACGATCGGCAGTAACGCCCGCAGATTCTTCACCGCGGTTCCCTCACGGATCAGCACATACATACCGGCCCGCAGCCGCTCCATCGCCTGTTCCTTGGTCGCGCACTCGTGGTCTGTATGGATACCGGCTGCCGCATAGCCCATGAGCGGATGTCCCGTAAGCCCCGGTGCATGTCCGTCCACCAGGTAATGCTCCGCCAGCTGCAGCTTTGCGTATACCATATCATCCCCATTGAGTACCCCTGGCACATTCATGAGCTCCGCCAGACCCAGCACCCGTGGATGGGATAGGAAAGGCTTCAAATCCGCAGCCTCCAGCTTTGCCCCGGAATCCTCCAATGGCGTTGCCGGCACACAGGACGGCAGCATCACATAGACATTCATCGGAAGATTCTCCGTTGCATCCAGCATGTATTGGATTCCGGCCACACCTGCTACATTCGCGATTTCATGCGGATCAGCCACCACGGTCGTCGTACCGGTCGGAATGACCGCCCGGGAAAATTCCCGCGGACTCATCATGGAACTTTCAATATGCACATGACCATCCAGGAATCCCGGTGTCACATAGCGCCCGGATAAATCGATCTCCCGCTCTCCCTTATAAGTTCCCAGTCCCGCAACATAGCCGTCCGTGATTGCTATATCGCATTTGATGAACTCTCCGGTAAAGGCATGAAAGACCTCTGCATTCTTCAAAACAAGATCGGCAGCCTCAATGCCCTGCGCCGTTCTTACCAGACGTTTCAAATCCTTCATTTTGCTTATTCTCCTGCCCTTTCTTTTCTGGCCTTCAGCATGGCCTCAATTTTTATGCCAGGCAACGTAAAACCGCGCCCCATGACTTCATTAGCCGACAATACAATCATAAATGCCTGTGGATCGATGGCGGTAGCAATAAGCTTGATTTTCGCAATCTGCGTGAGATTGACGACAACAAACAGCACATCCTTCTGTTTGTGCGTAAAAGCTCCGGCACCATGCAGAAAAGTCACGCCACGGCCTACTTCTGTAATGATTCCCTCCGCGATAGGTGCTGTGCGGTCAGAAATCAATAGGATTGCCTTACGATGATTGAAACCGCCAATGACCTTATCCGTCACCGTGGAATTCATATACATGGAAATCAATGTATACATCGCAGGCATCATACCAAACAGAACCGCCGCAATGCTCATAATGACGCAGTTGAATGCAAAAATGACGCCGCCCATATTAAAGGAATAATATTTTTTGACAATCGCGGCCACGATATCAAAGCCGCCGGAACTCCCGTTCATGCGGAAAATGATACCATAGCCGATCCCATTGAACACACCGCCAAAAATGGCCGCGAGCATCGGGTCCGGTACCGGTGCATAGGCTTCCAGAAACCGCGTGGCATCGACACAGAGTGAAAACAGCACCGTGCCGAATACGACATCAACCGTATAGCTGCGTCCCAGCGTCTTAAAGGCAGCTATAAACAACGGGATATTGTACAGAAACATCTGCACACCAATCGGCAGATTTGCCAGATAGTAAAAAATGATCGCTATACCGGCAATTCCGCCACTCAAAAGATGGTTCGGCACTAAAAAAAGGTTGATGGAGCTGCTGCTTATGAGGCATCCGCATAATATGCCGAGATACCGCAGCAATCGTCCCTTACTCACACTGCCGCCTCCTTAATGATTCATCTCCAAATGGAGCTTTACCGGCGCCTGTGCCGGCGCCTCCTCGATAAAAGAATCCGCCTCTTCATCGGTAATGGGCAGGCTCGTCCAGTGCATGGACAGCAGATAGCCCTCTACGGAATCCATTTCCAGCAGCAGCCGCTGCATAGGTTCTGCCGGGTTTTTATAGATATAATACGTCTTTCCCTCTACCTGTTCCCGGGGAATCCGGCCATAGACCTGCTCAATCTTGTGCGGCAATGCCCCATAACGGATATCCTGTTCCGTCACAAAGTCCTTGCCACCAACAGTCAGGTCAACGACCTTGTGCGTCCGCTGTGATACGGCTGCTTTCAGATCATGGGCAAAAGTATACTGCTTCACCCGCACCCCCCGTATCATGATATCACGGTCATAAATCGGCTCCCCCAGCGTCTGCAGCAGCCTTGCTTCCGTATCACCCAGCGCTACACCCCGATAGGAAAAATCCGTTGGAACGGCTGCCAATGCCGCTGAGGCAAAAAGGCTGCAGACTAAAATTGTCAGCACAAAGATCATCCGTTTCATCATTTATCACTCCTCAATCTTTCAACTGAAGCCCTGCCAGTGCTTCAGCCAGTGCATTGTTGACCGGCCCCGTATCCTGCCGGTCAAGATAACGGGACACCTCCCGCTTGGAAACACGGCTGCTGCCGGCCTTTTCCCGCCGTTCCTTGAAGGCAGTCAGCTTTTCACGATAGCCGCAGCTGCAGGCGAAGAACTTCCCTTCCCCTTCCCCTTTCAGCTCCATTTTCTTATGACAGTTCGGACACCGGGCATTCGTGCTGCGCGACAAGGTCTGGCGATAGCCACAGGAACGATCCTGGCAGACCAGCATCTTCCCATGCCGCCCCTTGACCTCAAGCAGCAGCCGGCCGCATTCCGGACATTTCTTCCGCGTGAGATTATCGTGATGGAATACTGCTGCCGAATCCTTGATCTCCTGCACCAGCAGCCGGGCATGCTTCTGGATGCGCCCGATGAAATCCTCCGGTGCCAGCTTGCCTGCCGCAATGGCGGAAAGCTCCCGCTCCCAGCGGGCAGTAAGCTCCGGAGAACGCAGCTCGGCCGGAACCAGCGTCAAAAGCTGGCGGCCTTTGGCCGTAGTATAAAGCTCACGGCCTTTTTTCTCGATGTAAAAGGAAGAAAACAGCTTTTCAATAATGTCCGCACGGGTCGCCACTGTTCCAATTCCGCCGGCCTCGCGCAATGTCTGCTGCAGTTCCCGGCTCGCCCCGCTCATGTAAGCGGCCGGATTTTCCATAGCGGCCAGCAGCGTTCCCTCTGTAAATCGCGCCGGCGGCTTCGTCTTGCCCGTCGTGACCCGGCATTCCTCTACGGAAAGCCGCATGCCCTCCGTCAGGTCCGGCAGGGCCTGTGCCGGCAGTTCATCCTCAGCCTCCGGGGCCGTATAGACCTGCTGCCAGCCGGCCGCAAGCACACGGCGACTCCGGGCGGCCAGCAAGGTACTGCCGGATGTCGCCTCCACCGTGATATCCTCATAAACCGCAGCCGGATACAGCGCGGCCAGGAACCGCCGTACGACCATATCATAGATATGACGTTCCCTTTCCGAAAGAGCCGTAAGATTGACGAACTGTTCCGTCGGGATAATCGCATGATGATCAGATACCCGGGCGTCGTTCACAATATGCTTATCCAGATTCATTTTACGCCCCGCCTCAAAGGCCATACGGGAATACGGGCCAATACCGCAGGCCTGCAGACGCTCCTTGAGCGTAGGTACCATATCCGTGGTAATGCAGCGGGAATCCGTCCGCGGATACGTGAGTAATTTATGTCTTTCATAAAGATTCTGCATGGCAGACAGAGTTTCCTTCGCCGAATAAGAAAAACGCTGATTTGCTTCACTTTGCAGCGTCGTCAGATCATAAAGCTGTGGCGAAGGCACCGTTTTCGTACGGCGCGCCACCTTCCGTATCTCAATCGCGGCAGCGGAAAGCTGCGCGCAGACGGCCTCTGCCTGCTGACGTTCAAAGGTATGCAGGCTCTTATCAGGCAGCTGCCAGCTGAATACCATGCCCCGGCTGCGCACCTGTACCCCATAGTAATCCCGTGGCTGAAAAGCAGCAATCGCCTGTTCCCGTTCTGCCACCATAGAAAGCGTAGGTGTCTGCACGCGCCCGCAGGAAAGCTGGGCATTGAAGCGGCAGGTCAGGGCTCGCGTTGCATTGATGCCAACATACCAGTCAGCAGCTGCCCTGGCCTCAGCCGAATGATATATGTTTTCGTAAGCTTTGCCATCCTGCAAACGGGCAAAGCCCTGCTGGATAGCCTTATCCGTCACCGAGGAAATCCACAGCCGCCGCAAGGGCTTATCCGGGCGGGCCTCCGCAAGAATCCAGCGAGCAACCAGCTCCCCCTCACGGCCCGCATCCGTCGCTATGACGATTTCGCTGACATCCGGCCGCCGCAGCTGGCGCTTCACACACTGATACTGCTTCATCGTCTGCCGGATGACCACACGCCGCAGCGGCTGTGGCAGCATGGGCAGCAGGTCCAGCCGCCATTCCTGATATTCCGAGCCATACGCCTCCGGGTCAGCCAGTGTCACCAGATGACCGAGCGCCCAGGTGACAACATAGCCATCACCTTCCATAAAGCCATTGCCAGCCGGTCGGCAGCCCAGCACCCTGGCAATATCGCGACCAACCGACGGCTTTTCCGCCAACACACAAATCTTACTCATAGCTCCTCCTGCTATTCCTGCAGTGACAACCCTTTATCAACAACCGCATCAATCCATTCCTCATGGAAGCCAACATCCAGCAAAAGCTCCTCCATGGTCTTGATACGGGGCTGCTGCAGGAACATCTCGACCCGGCTGCGCTCTACGCTGTGCCGGATATAAAAAGTCAGCGCGGTCTGCCCTTCTTCAGGGAACACAACCGTATATTCATGGTAAAGATCATCCGCCATGGATTCATACAATGCCGTAGAACGCGCTGTATAAGCCTCCCATGCCTGCGAGGCATCCGCGTTGAGTGCCTGGATCTGCGCGATGAGCGCTGCCGACGTCGACGCATACTCCGCCAGTATTTCCGCAAAGGGAGCTGTATCCGCAAGGATTACCGCACAAATGAGATCCCGCAGGGCCTCATGACTCGAAAGATCATAGGCCAGCAGCTGCTCAGCCTTCGTGATGCCCTGCAGCCACCTGGCAACCGCCTGATCCATGAGATGACGCCCCTTGGCCGCTAAAAGCTCATCGGCCTGGTGCAGCTGCTCACAGAGATTATAGATACGCTGTCCGGGTTCCTCTGCCTGCCGGATTGTCTTTTCCGCGCAGGCACTGCAATAGCCCACAGCCTCATAATGAAAAGGCTGCTCCGCGGCAATGTCTTCCTCTGATGGGAAATCGAGCCCCAGCTCCCCATAAACACGCCGCTGTGAAGCGATGCGTGTCTTTGAAAAATAGGTTACACCGGTATGATGATATTTGACTGTAAATTCACGCCCACAGGCCGGACAATGGTATCTTTTATCCACCAGGTTCACCGGCATATACCGGGCGTCCTTGGGAAGAAAAAAGCCATACGGCATGGTTTCTACAAAGCTGTAATTGAATACATTCAATAAGTGATCGGTCATATTTGTCTGTTCTGGTTCCTGCATACTGCACCTCAGCTCCTGATTTTTACAATATTATTATAACGCCAGTGTTCAGGATTTCGCAAAAAGCCCCCGGCCTGACATCATCTTTTCTGTCCCCCGCTGCACACCCTGTACAGCTTTCGGACATAACAAAACCCGGAGGTTCTCTCCGGGTCATTTACATTTGGAGGCGACACCCAGAATCGAACTGGGGAATAGGGGTTTTGCAGACCCCGGCCTTACCGCTTGGCTATGTCGCCATATGGAGCGGAAAACGAGGCTCGAACTCGCGACCCCCACCTTGGCAAGGTGGTGCTCTACCACTGAGCTATTTCCGCATACAGCTGAATTTATTATAGGAGCGCATCTGCGCTTTATATCATTTGGAGGCGACACCCAGAATCGAACTGGGGAATAGGGGTTTTGCAGACCCCGGCCTTACCGCTTGGCTATGTCGCCATAAATGGAGCGGAAAACGAGGCTCGAACTCGCGACCCCCACCTTGGCAAGGTGGTG
>CAZFPA010000034.1:0-21919 GCA_964520975.1 uncultured Selenomonadaceae bacterium
ATGGTAATATAATATACGTTGATTGCGAGAGTAATCACCAATGACTCAGTAGCTCAGCTGGATTAGAGTACTTGACTACGAATCAAGGGGTCGTGGGTTCGAGTCCCTCCTGGGTCACCATTGAAAGTAGAGGCTGTTGGCATTTGCCAGCAGCCTTTTTGTATGCCTGAAAAACCGCCGCGTCCGCGTTGCGGAGCCTGATTTTAATCTGTTTATAACCTTGTTATCTTCCTATTTTAATTTCCGTCCCTTATACTGCAGACAGTAAGAAAATATGAGTGCGGGGAGTTTTGACGATGAGAGAGAAATATGCGATGTTGCTGGCGGGATGGATTTTTTCCGCGGTGTGTGTGTCCGGGGTTTGTCAGGCCGGGATACCGAAGGATGGTCATGGGACGGCTGCGGTGGAGACAACGGCGGAGGATCTGCTGCCGGGGATGTCGGATGAGATGCCGCCGGCGCCGCCGGCGGATGGCAAGGGACCTGGGCCTGGCGGCCAGGGGCAGGAGGCCCGGAGCGCGGACGATTTGCAGGCGGCCTGCGTTGTGGACAAGTCATCGAAAACCCTGCAGGGGCAGAAGCTCACCACGGCGAAGGCGGATGAGAATGCCTTGCTGGTGCGCAACGGAGGCAGCCTGGTGCTGCAGGACGCAGTGCTGCAGAAGACCGGTGATTCCACCCGTGTGGATGACAGCAATTTCAGTGGCTGCAATGCCATCGTATTGTCCAGCAACAGTACCATAAAGCTCCGGCAGGTGGAGCTCGCCTCCGCGGCGGAGGGGGCCAATGCCATTTTTTCCACCGGGAAAAATAGCCAGATTGTCGCTGATCACGTGAAGATCCATACCACAGCCGGCTCCTCCCGGGGCCTGGATGCAACTTATGGCGGTACCATTACTGCCAGCGATGTGGATATCGTGACAGAGGGGGCTCATTGTGCCGCGCTGGCTACGGATCGCGGCGAAGGCACCGTGACGGTGAGCAGGGGAACACTGATGACCTTTGGCGAGGGAAGTCCTTGCGTGTATTCCACGGGGGCAATCCGGGCCGTAGACAGCCGGGGTATTGCCTCCCGGAGTGAGATCGCCGTCGTGGAGGGGAAAAACTCTATTGAGCTTCAAAATGTTGAGCTTACGGGCTCCGTAAAGCACGGCGTCATGCTCTATCAGAGTTTTTCCGGTGATGCGGGGACAGGAACCGCTTCCTTTAAGGCGACGGGCTCCAGACTCACCAATCTTTCTACCGGTCCGATGTTCTACGTTACCAATACCAAGGCCCAGGCCCAGCTGGAAAACAACCAGCTCTCCTCCAGGGGCACCGTGCTCGTTGATGTGACCAGCGGTCAGTGGGGCCGGAAGGGGGCCAATGGCGGTGACTTCGTGTTGACAGCCAGGGCACAGACCTTGCAGGGGGCTGTGCAGGCCAATGATCTGAGCCAGGTCAGACTGGTGCTGGAGGATGGCTCTCACTGGGAGGGCAGCCTGGATGCGGCCGGCACGGCAAAGCAGGCGGATCTTTCACTGACAGCCGGGGCTTCCTGGACCATGACGGCGGATTCCCATGTGGACAGCCTGGAGGATGGGCAGCGGGATTTTGCCAATATCCAGAGCAATGGACATACGTTGTACTATAACGCGCAGAAATCCAGCCAGCTGGCGGGAAAAACCTATGCACTGGCCGGCGGTGGTCAGCTGCGGCCGGAAAAATAATGGAATGAACTGCAGTAAGGCAGAAGCAAATGCGCTTCTGCCTTTTTTTATGGACAGAAGCACGCGCAATAAAGAACTGTTTCGTACAGAACAATAAAAGAAATGAATTAAAACATTATATTTATATAAATTTAGTTTATTTATAATGGCGGCAAGGAACCGATGGGGGGCAAAAGAAAAAGAGCAGTCCGGGGGACTGCTCCATAAAGTTCGTATTTGACGATCAGGACTTTGCCATGCTGCCGCGACGCGAATCGTAGCGGTGGTTGAGCTTGCGGGACCAGTGATGGATCACACCCGACGTTACACCAGCCACGACCGAGATGCCAAATGCGAAAAGTACGATTCCGATGATAAATAAGAGAATTGCTGCCATAATGAACACCTCCTCGTGTAATAGTTTTTCTTTATATCTATATTATAACAGATTATTATCGAAAAGTCTGAAAAAATACAAAGATAATACAATTTATTAATCATATATGAACGGAATTCATTTTTCCCTTTCAAAAACGGCGCGATTCATATATAATGAAGTATATTACAGCGTACACGAAAGAACTGGACCAGAAGTACGCAGGATGAATTTTCAGCTGCCAGGCGGAGGCGTGCGGCATAGCGGTGGCTATGCCGATGGACAGCAACGCGGCAGAGGGCAATGCAGACAAGGAATTCGACGAGGTATTTCGTGCACGCTGTAATATGTATGGGAGGGATTCGAATGGAAGAGAAAATCAGTCGGCGGGAACGGAAGAAGATCCATTCCAAGCGGGTGATTCTGGAGGCTGCCGTCAAGTGTTTTGGCCGGAAGGGATTCCAGGAGACTTCGATTGCGGAAATCATGAATGAGGCCGATTTGGGAATCGGGACCTTTTATAATTACTTTGAGTCGAAGGAGGACATTCTGAAATGTCTGCTGAGCGGTATCGTGGATGAGCTTCGCGAGGCACTGGCCCGGCAGACCGGGCAGCAGGCACCGGCGGCGGAGATGCTGCAGCACATGGTGCTGCTGACGGCGAAGCTGCTCGACGCGAACCGGTTTGTACTGCCGCTGTTCCTGAGCGCGGCGAACCGCTCGGCGCTGCCGGATGGTGGCACGCATCCCGGCGAGGCACCGGCCTTCAAGACGATTTTTGCGCGTATTATCGAGCAGGGGCAGGCTGCCGGAGAGTTCCGTACGGATATTCCGGCCGGAATCATCACGGAGATGTTCCATTCGATGTTCCAGGCGGCATCCTTCAGCAGCCTGGAGCTTTCGTTTGTCGATAATGTGCGCTTCAAGCTGCGGCTGATGATGGATGGAATCTGTACAACAACCAGGATAGGTGAGTGAATATATGATTAGTGTTACCAAACTTTTATTTGCAACGGATTATTTCGGTGATGCGCTGCGTTATACCAAGGATGCCCACAAGGCGAAAAATGGCGCCGGCGAGGGCATGGGGCCGGTCGTCGTGTGGAATTCCACGCGGACCTGCAATCTGAAGTGCCGCCATTGCTACATGAATTCCGATGCGAAAAAATACCAGGATGAGCTCACGACGGCGGAGGCCAGGAAGTTCATCGACGATCTCGCGGACTTCCATGTGCCGGTGCTGCTGTTCTCGGGCGGTGAGCCGCTCATCCGTCCGGATTTCTTTGAGCTGGCTGCCTATGCGGAGAAAAAGGGCGTGCGCCCGACGCTTTCGACGAACGGGACGCTCATTACGCGCGAGGTGGCGCAGCGGATCAAGGATATCGGTGTCGGCTATGTGGGGATTTCGCTCGATGGCCTGCAGGATGTGAATGATAAATTCCGTGGCCATGCGGGCGCGTTCCAGGCTGCGATGGAAGGGATCGAGAACTGCGTAGCGGTCGGGCAGCGCGTTGGTCTGCGCTTTACCATCAACCATCACAATATCCAGGAGCTCGAGCATATTTTTGATTTCATCGAGCGGGAAAATATCAACCGCGTGTGCTTTTACCATCTCGTGTATTCGGGCCGGGGCAATCAGATGATGGATGAGGATGTGACGGCGGAGGAATCACGCCGGGCGATGGATATCATCATCCGTCGTACCCGGGACTTTGAAGAGCGCGGGCTTAAAAAGGAGATCCTCACGGTGGACAACCACTGCGACGGGGTCTATATGTATCTGCAGGCGCTGAAGGAGGGCCGTGTCGAGCTGGCGGCCCAGATCCAGAAATACATCTCGATGAATGGCGGCAACCGTTCGGGCATCGCCTTCGGCGAGGTCGATCCGATGGGCTATGTGCATCCGGATCAGTTCACCCAGCATCATACCTTTGGCAATGTGCGCGAGCGCAGCTTCGGCGATATCTGGACGGATACCACGAATCCGATCCTGCGCGGGCTCAAGGACCGCAAGCCACTGCTGAAGGGCCGCTGTGCCAAGTGCAAGTTCCTCCGGAACTGCAACGGCAATTTCCGCACGCGGGCCGAGGCCCGCACGGGAGATTTCTGGGAGTCCGATCCGTCCTGCTATCTGACGGATGAGGAAATCGGGCTGGCGCCGGGAGGAGAAAAACGATGATTGTTTCCTGGAATACGACGAATGCCTGCAATATGTACTGCGACCATTGCTATCGTGACGCGGGCTGCAAGGCCGACGAGGAGCTTTCGACCAGCGAGGCGAAGACACTGCTGGAGCAGATTGCACGTGCGGGCTTCAAAATCATGATCTTTTCGGGCGGGGAACCGCTCATGCGGCCGGATATCCTTGCGCTGGTGGCCCATGCGACGGGACTGGGGCTGCGCTCGGTATTCGGTACGAATGGCACGCTCATCACGCCGCAGATGGCCCGCGACCTCAAGGCCGCCGGAGCTATGG
The DNA here is from genome assembly GCA_964520975.1 of uncultured Selenomonadaceae bacterium. Classification (GTDB taxonomy): domain Bacteria; phylum Bacillota; class Negativicutes; order Selenomonadales; family Selenomonadaceae; genus CAZFPA01. The sequence goes on from CAZFPA010000034.1 coordinate 4,541, forward strand.
GCATGGGCATTTCGCTCGATTCGCTCGACGCGAAAAAGCACAATGAGTTCCGCAAGTTCCCGGGCGCCTGGGAGGGCGCGGTGCAGGGGATGCGCAATTGCCGGGCGGCCGGGCTGCCGTTTCAGATCCATACGACCGTTATGGACTGGAATCAGCATGAGCTTGAGGCAATGACGGATTTCGCGGTGGCCGAGGGGGCCGTCGCGCATCATTTCTTTTTCCTCGTGCCGACGGGCCGGGCCAAGACCATTGAGGCCGAATCGCTGCGGGCAGAGGCCTATGAGGATGTGCTCACGCGGATCATGAAAAAGCAGCAGGAGGTCAGCATTGAGCTCAAGCCAACCTGCGCGCCGCAGTTCATGCGCATTGCGGATCAGCTTGGCATGAAGCTGCGCTTCCATCGCGGCTGCCTGGCGGGGACTTCCTACTGCATCATCAGTCCGCGGGGCAAGGTACAGCCCTGCGCGTATCTGAATATGGAGCTGGGGGACGTGCGCGAGACGCCGTTCGATGAAATCTGGAAGAACAGTGAAGTCCTGCAGAAACTGCGGACGCTTGACTATAAGGGCGGCTGCGGCACCTGCCGGTACAAGCAGGCCTGCGGCGGCTGCCGGGCGCGGGCGGCCTTCTATCATGAGGGCGATTACATGGCGGAGGAGCCCTGGTGCCTGTACCACGGGCGCCGCGGTTGACGACAGCTGGATGAACAGTAACAATGAGGCTTAGGGGTGGATACGATGATAAAAATGATTATGTCTGATATGGATGGTACCCTGCTGGACAATGAGGGGCGTATGCCGGCAGGGTTTGACGCGATGATCGGGGAGCTGCGCCGACGGGACGTGCTGTTCGTTCCGGCCAGTGGGCGCCAGTATTATGCGCTGCTGCGCGAGATGGGCAAGTACGCGGATGATTTCATCTTTCTGGCAGAAAATGGAACCTATGTGAAATACCGCGGTCAGGAGGTTTTCTCCAGCCCGATGAAGTGGACGAAGATCCATGAGCTGCTCGAGCTGGCGGAGAGCCTCGATGGTGTCTATCCGGTGCTCTGCGGCAAGAAGCAGGCCTATGTGCAGCCCCGGTGGAAGCCGTACATCGGTGAGGCTGAGATGTATTTCCCCCGCTATGAATTCGTGGAGGACTTTTCCCATATCGACGATGATATCATCAAGGCCGCTTTCTGTGACTGCGAGCGCGCGGAAGCGGAAAAGACCATCTATCCGGCTTTCAAGGAGCATTTCGGCAAGGAGTTCCAGGTCGCGCTCAGCAGCAATTACTGGGTGGATGCCATGAACCTCGGCATCAACAAGGGCGTTGCGGTGGAGAAGATCCAGGAATGGATGGGCATCGAGCCGGAGGAATGTGCGTGCTTTGGCGACTATCTGAACGATGAGCAGATGATGCACTCGGTGTACTACAGCTATGCCATGGCGAATGCGCATCCGAAGATCAAGGAGGCCGCGCGCTTTACGGCGAAGAGCAACGAAGAGCATGGCGTGCTGCTGGCCATTCAGGACATGATGGAGCAGGGCCTGCTGTAACAGCGGCCAGCGGGAAGTCACGGAGCCATAGCTTCGCGAAAATTTTGGGGGAGGCGTCAGCATGAAGCTGGACTATCACATGCATTTTGAGTATGGTTCCTACGATGAGGAATGGGTACAGGGGTTTTTCGACGCGGCGGCCAGGCGCGGCCTGGACGAAATCGGGATTTCTGAGCATACACATACCTTTCGGGAATTTGAACCGCTGTATTATGAAGATTTGATTCTGGATGATTCCTTTGTGGGGAAATTCCAGCAGCAGTGGCTCAAAAAGAATAAGTTCAAGTACAGTCTGGAGGATTATTTTTCCTTTATGGATAAGCTGCGTGCGCATGGGCATCGGGTCAAAACCGGTATCGAGGTCTGCAATTTCCGGCAGCAGGACAGGGTGCGTGAGCTGCTGGCCGGCCGGCCCTTTGACTACGTGATCGGCTCCGTGCATTTCCTGCATGGCTGGGCCTATGATTCCTCGGAGATCCGGGAGGAGTGGCAGCACCATTCCCTGCGGGAAATCTATGACTGGTACGCAGAGGAGGTCGAGAATCTTTGCGCCTCAGGCCTCTATGATGTGCTCGGCCATCCCTTCAATATCCGTCTCTTCCGTATTCTGCCGGATTTTGATGTGACGCCGGTGCTTGAGCGTGTGGCGAAGGCCCTGCGGGCGGCGAAGATGGGGATTGATATTAATACTGGGACCTTTTATCGGTATCCCATCAAAGAGATATCGCCTTATCCGGACTTCATGCGTGTGGCGGCCAAATACGATCTGCCGGTCATGACCTCTTCGGATGCGCACAAACCGGAGGATTGCGGCAGCTATATCGATGACGCGATTGCCTACGCGAAGCGCTTCGGCTATACTGAGAGCCTGCGCTTTTCCGGGCGTCAACGGGAAATGGTTTCTTTGGGATAAAAAACGGAGGAACATAGGAGCGAGGGCCTAAAAAGCCCTTGCTTTTTTAATTGCTATAGATTATAATTATCCGTAAAGAAATATATGCGATAAGAACTGCTTCCGCGCAGATGTGGAAGCAGTATAGAAGGGAAGCGCGCACGATGAAATTACGGATTGATGCCCAGTGGAATATGAATAAGACGATACCGGCCAGAACGCGGCAGTTCAGCCGGGCAGCCCGCTTGAGCGGCTATGCCGGCTTTACCGAATATTATGCCCTGCAGGCCGGTTGCTTTGAGCTGGCGGATTTTCGTGGCCAGAAGGACCTGGAGCGGGCTGTGCTCCAGCATTGGCTGCGCCGTGTCAGACAGCTTCCGCAGGCAACAAAAAAGGCCGCCTGAGGCGGCCCATTCCTTGCGGATGTTGCTGTGCCGTCCTTTTGGGACGGCATTTTTTTGTCCCGGCAGTACGTCGGGAATTTTTTGCGTGCTGTATTAGTGCAGCGGGCGCAGCGGCTCGATGGCGAGCGGAACCTCCAGTACGGCGGTGGCCTGCTCGCGCATCTCGGCCGGGGTCAGACGCTGCCAGATGGACTGCAGGCGGCGCTGGAATTCATCGGCGGGCAGCGGGGCCTGCTGATGGCTGGCGGCATAGTCATGCAGCCGGCCAAAGAAGTCTGCCGGGAGCGGGACCTGGCGCAGTGCGAGCAGCAGCTGCAGGCGGCTGTCGACGAGGTAGAGGTGCAGTGTGGGATCGGTCAGCTTCTCCGGGTCCGGCTGCAGCTCCGGCGGCAGCCGGTGCAGAGCCAGCGGCGCATCCCCCCAGCCGGTCTTGAAGATGCCGTCGATCTGATAGAGGAAGAACAGCAGACCGTCTTCCTCGTAGAGAGCCAGCTCCATTTTTCCGGTGCGAAAGGCCTCGGTGGCGATGACGTCCGTATTGCTGAGCTGCAGGATGAACATCATGCCGTTGGCGTCGATCTGGAACAGGCCGCCGTCGCCAGCTGCCTGGATGGGCAGGGGGAACTTTTCCCCTACCTGGAAATTCGTATAGCTCATGGAATCCCTCCTCGATGGATGTGGCCTTATTTTATCACAGCTGGCCGCGCTGTCAAGCCGACGTGGAGTTTTTTCCGGGGGCATGGTATACTAATACATACGTTTCGTAAATAACTGCTCAACATAGAAATTTACAGAATAGGTTGTTTTTTCAAAACCAAAGGAGATGCAGATATGCCAAAATATGATCCGAAATCCGCCAGCGCGGAGGAATTCATTCACCATGGGGAGATACTTGATACGCTGGACTATGCGGCCGGCAATAAGAGCAATCGCGAGCTCATCGCTTCTATCATAGAAAAAGCCAGGAACTGCAAGGGACTCACGCACCGGGAAGCCGCTGTGCTGCTGGAGTGCGATGAGCCGGATCTCAATGAGCAGATGTATGCACTGGCCCGTGAGATCAAGGAGGAGCTTTACGGGCAGCGCATTGTGCTGTTTGCACCGCTCTATCTCTCGAATTACTGCGTGAACAGCTGCGTGTACTGTCCGTATCATCAGCGTAACCATACCATCCGCCGCAAGAAGCTCACGCAGGAGGAAATCCGCCGCGAGGTCACGGCCCTGCAGGATATGGGGCATAAGCGCCTGGCGCTGGAGACGGGCGAGGACCCGGTGAACAATCCGATCGAGTATATTCTCGAGAGCATCCGGACTATCTATTCCATCAAGCATAAGAATGGTGCCATCCGCCGGGTAAATGTGAATATCGCAGCGACTACGGTGGAGAACTATCGCCGCCTCAAGGAGGCCGGAATCGGCACCTACATTCTGTTCCAGGAGACCTATCATAAGGAAAACTACGAAAAGCTGCATCCGGCCGGGCCGAAGCATGACTATGCCTATCATACGGAGGCTATGGACCGGGCCATGGAGGGCGGCATCGATGACGTGGGCTGCGGTGTGCTCTTCGGGCTCAATATGTATCGCTATGATTTCGTGGGGCTGCTCATGCACGCCGAGCATCTGGAGGCGCGCATGGGCGTGGGGCCGCATACGATCAGTGTGCCGCGCATCCGGCCCGCGGATGATATCGATCCGCAGACCTTCAGCAACGCTATTGACGATGATACCTTTGCGAAGATCGTGGCGGTCATCCGCATTGCGGTGCCATATACGGGCATGATCGTGTCCACGCGTGAATCGCAGGCTTCCCGTGAGCGGGTTCTGGATCTCGGCATCTCGCAGATCAGCGGCGCGTCCTGCACGAGCGTGGGCGGCTATGACCAGCCGGAGGCGCCGGAGGATAATTCGGCGCAGTTCGATGTGAATGACACGCGCACGCTGGATGAGGTCATCCACTGGCTGTTGGAGCTGGGCTATGTGCCGAGCTTCTGTACGGCCTGCTATCGGGAGGGACGTACGGGCGACCGCTTCATGTCGCTGTGCAAATCGGGGCAGATCAAGAACTGCTGCCTGCCGAACGCACTCATGACGCTCAAGGAATATCTTGAGGACTATGCGGCGCCGGATACGCAGCGCCTCGGGGAGGCGGTCATCCGCGAGCAGCTGGCCGGCATACCAAATCCAAAGGTACAGGCCAAGGCCGCGGAGTATCTGCGCGAGCTGCACGACGGCATGCGCGATTTCCGTTTTTGATGGGATTTTATTTTGTTTCCCGGGAGGGAAGCTGCATTCAGGAGGCAGGTATGAGCTTACAGGATACGCCGCGCTCGGAGCGGCTGCATATCGGTCTGTTCGGCAGGCGCAACAGCGGCAAATCGTCGCTGGTGAATCTGCTGACCGGACAGAGTACGGCGGTGGTCTCTGCCGTGCCGGGGACGACGACGGACCCGGTGTACAAGGCCATGGAGCTTTTCGGTCTGGGGCCATGCGTGTTCATCGATACCGCGGGTTTTGATGACGAGGGCGGACTCGGGGAGCTGCGCGTCGCGAAGACGCGGCAGGCCGCGGCCCGCACGGATATCGCCATCGTGGTCTTTTCCGGCGAGGAGACAGAGTCGGAGCTGGCCTGGGTGCGCTGGTTTCGTCAGGCGGGAACGCCGGTGCTGCCGGTGCTCAGCAAGCGTGACACGCTCGGGGAGCAGGCTGTGGCTGCGCAGACGATTGCCGCGGCGGTCGGATGTGAGCCGTTGGTCGTGAGCGCGCAGGACCCGGAGGATCGGGAGCGGCTCCGCCAGGCGCTGCTGGCTTTGCTGCCTGAGGACTTCAGTGTGGGAAGCCTCACCGGTGGTCTCGCGAAAAATGGGGACACCGTGCTGCTCGTGATGCCGCAGGATATCCAGGCCCCGAAAGGGCGACTCATCCTGCCGCAGGTGCAGACGCTGCGTGACCTGCTGGACAAGCACTGCCTGGTGCTCTCGGCGACGGCCGATCAATATACAGCGGCGCTGGCTCTGCTGCGTGAGCCGCCGGCACTCATCGTAACGGATTCCCAGGTGTTCGGCCAGGTCTGGCAGCACAAGCCGGAGGCGAGCCGGCTCACTTCGTTTTCCCTTCTGTTCGCGCGGGCGCGCGGTGATCTGGACTATTTTGCGGCCTCGGTCAGGGCGCTTGAGGCCTTGCCGCCCAACGCGCATATCCTCATTGCGGAGGCCTGCGCGCACAAGCCGCTGCAGGAGGATATCGGGCGTGTGAAGCTGCCGCGGCTGCTGCGACAGCGCTTTGGCGGCGATATCACGATGGACATCGTGAGCGGGCCGGACTTTCCGGCGGATCTCACGGGCTATGCCCTTATCATCCACTGCGGGGCCTGTATGTTCAACCGCAAATACGTGCTCGCGCGTGTGGCTGAGGCCCGCCGCCAGCGGGTGCCGATGACGAACTACGGTATCGTGCTGGCCTGGCTCAGCGGCATCTGGGAAAAAATTGATCTGCCGCGGCCATGAAATTTCTTTCAGATATTGTCCATTTTTCTTTGATAGAATACAATAAGGGTAAGAATACTATGATAGTCAGGAGGATGAACGATGGGAAAGACGAGAATTGCCGCGATTGTGCTGATGGCAGTCCTGCTCGCGGCGCTGGCACGGTTTGGTGTCGTGAATGCAGCTCCGGTGGAGGCCACCGACTGGGTATGGATTTCTTCCAATGATAAATACAGCAAGTTCTATTCACCCTCGGAGGTGCATATACTGAGCTCGCTGGGGGGCGTTGCCACGCGCATCGATGCCTGGACCAAGACAACCTACAGCTATGAGGGGGCGGCGGAGACCCTGCAGAACTACGGTATCAAGGTGCTGCACCCGGAACAGCTGGCCTACAGCCTGGCTGAGGTAGAGGTGAATCCGCAGAACCGTATCATTTCCTATGTACAGGAGACTTTCTACGATAAGGACGGCACGGTGCTCTGGTCGAAGGTCTATGATCCGCGCTCCGAAAAGGAGATCAATTCCCAGGCCTTCGATGAGGATTTCTACACGGCCATCGTCGATACCGTATTCCATTACGGCGAAACGGAACGGCGCAAGGCCCAGGACCGCTGGATTACGCTCTGGGATGCAAAGGCCGGGGACGGCTCGGGCACGAACTCCATCGCGGATACCACAACCATGCGCCTCAAGGGCGAGAACCTGATCTTCTGGGAATGGGTTGAAAACAAGGGCGCAGACGGCAAGGTCAAGGAAATCAAGTTCCTAAAAAAGGCTGTGAATCTCGCAATGGGCACGCAGCGCATCGTGAATTTCAAATACTGGTCCGGGCAGACGGGCTGGAAGGATATGACGGGCGAACTCGATGGCACCTATACGCTCATCAAGGAGGGCAGCCATGAGTATGCGGGCCTTACGCGGCTGCGGGCCTTTGCCACCGGCTATCAGTACTGGCTGAACCGGTATCGCCTGGACTGATGGAGCTCCCGCAAATTGACAAGCGTCGTTGTCGTATGGTAGAATAAATCGACAAGAGAAGATCCCTTTCGGAAAAGGCGATCTTCTCTTTTTTTAGGAAGTATGAGGAGGAAGGGGCTTTTTCATGCCAATCAAGATACCGAATAATCTGCCGGCGACGCATGTGCTGGAGGGTGAAAATATTTTCGTCATGGATGCGGACCGGGCCTATCGTCAGGATATCCGTCCACTGCGCATCCTCATATTGAATCTCATGCCGCTCAAATCGGTGACGGAGACGCAGCTGCTGCGTCTGCTGGGCAATACGCCGCTGCAGGTCGAGGTGGATTTCATCTACACGGAATCGTATGTGCCGCAGCATACCTCACAGGAATATCTCACGGAGTTCTACGGTACCTTTGCGGAGGTGCGCCACAAAAAGTACGATGGCTTCATCGTGACAGGCGCGCCGGTGGAGCAGATGCCCTTTGAGGATGTGGCCTATTGGGAGGAAGTCTGTGAGATCATGGAATGGAGCAAGACACATGCCTACTCGACCTTCCATATCTGCTGGGGTGCGCAGGCCGGGCTCTACTACCATTATGGTGTGCCGAAATACGATGTAGCACCGAAGGTGTTCGGCGTCTACAAGCATCACCTGCTCGTAGAGCATGAAAAGCTGTTCCGCGGCTTTGACGATGAATTCTATGTACCGCATTCGCGCCATACGGAGATCCACAAGGCCGATATCGAAAAGGTAGAAGAGCTTACGATTCTCGCGGAGGCCGAGGGCGACGCGGGTGTCTATGCCATCGCGAATCTCGCCAAGCGGCAGTTCTTCATCACCGGACATGCGGAGTACGATCCGATGTCGTTGAAGAGCGAATATGACCGCGATAAAAAGGCCGGGCTGGATATCCGGATTCCTATCAACTATTATCCCGATGACGATCCGACGCGCGTACCGGTTGTGCGCTGGCGCTCGGTGGCAAACCTGCTGTTTGCCAACTGGCTGAACTACTATGTGTATCAGGAAACGCCGTATGAGCTCGATGGGCTCTATTCGGATGCCGATGATTGACGAGGTTTTCAGTGGATTTTCAGCCGAAGACCTTACAATGGAAAAATATGCAGGAGGGATGCAGATGAAACGATGGATAGGTGCAATGCTGCTGATGGCGCTGTGCACGCTGAGCACGGTACCGGCGATGGCCGCGCCGCCGAAAGTACAGGAAACGATCTTCCAATGGGTACAGTCGTCTTCCCGGGCCAACTACTATTTCAATAAACAGCAGATCTGCTATGCTGTAGATGATAAGGGCATGATCGATATGAATACGCTCATCGTGCCGACACTCAAGACCTATGATGATGTGCAGATCCAGGATACTATCGACAAGCGCCGCTGGAAGATGCTGCCGATGGCCGGCTTTGATGATCTCGTAGGCGAGGCTGAGTACCTGCGCTTCGACATTGCGCGGCAGACGGTCACGACTGTAGAGCAGGATTACCTGGATTCCACATGGTCGCCGTTGGAACAGAATATGACGGCACAGGAGACGGAGCTTTCCAAGCTGCCGGAAAAGAGCTGGGACCGCAGCTTTTACCGGGCTATCCTGGACTATGCGGCAAAGCATGCGGACGAGATTGCTGCGCATACCAAGGGGACGCTGAAGCCGGCTGATAAGAAAAAGCTGGAAGAGCAGAAAAAGGCGGCTGCGAAGGAACTGCTGGCTCAGCTCAAGCGTGAGCAGCAGACGAAAAAATGATGCGGGAAAAGAGATCGTCGAGGGACGGTCTTTTTTTTCGCTTCCGGTGCGAACGGCTTCGTTCGTCTGGATGACGCAAAAAGGAGGCTTTTATGAGAGAGGATTTGCTGTGCCGGGCCGAGCAGCTGCATGAACTGACACTGCCAGAGCTCACGGCACTGCTGGCCGATGCTGACCCTGCGGCTGAGGCGGCGCTGGCCGCGGCCGCTGACCGGGTGCGGGCGGCATTTGTCGGCGCGGGTGTGCATCTGCGCGGGCTCATCGAGTTTTCGAATATCTGCCGGCAGAGCTGTATGTACTGCGGGCTGCGCCGGGACAATGCGGCGGTGCATCGCTACCGCCTCACACCCGCGGAAATTCTGGCCCTGGCGGAAAAGGCCCGTGACTACGGCTACCGGACGGTGGTACTGCAGTCCGGTGAGGATGCCTGGTTTACGGCGGACCGGCTGGCGGCGCTGCTGCGGCGCATCAAGGCGCTGGGACTGGTCATCACGCTGTCCATCGGTGAGCGGAGCCGTGAGGAATATCAGATGCTGCGGGCAGCGGGTGCGGACCGCTTTCTGTTGCGCATCGAGACCACGGATGCGCAGCTCTATGCGCGGCTGCATCCGGGCATGTCCTTTGCTCATCGGCTGCAGTGTCTGCAGGAGCTCCGTTCCCTGGGCTATGAGGTCGGGACGGGGTGCCTGGTGGGACTGCCGGGGCAGAGCATCGAATCCATCGCGCGGGATATCCTGTTTTTCCAGGAACTGGACGCGGACATGGTCGGCATCGGCCCGCTCATTCCGAATGGGGATACGCCGCTGGCCGACGCGGCGCCCGGTGATTTTCACCTTACGCGGCGCGTGGTAGCGTTGCTGCGGCTGCTGCTGCCGGAGGCAAATATTCCGGCGACGACAGCGATGGAGACCCTGCAGCCGGATGCCCGGCGCATCATCCTGCAGTCCGGGGCCAACGTGGTGATGCCCAATGTAACGGAGGGTGACTATCGCCGCTGGTACGCGCTCTATCCCGGCAAGATCTGCGTGAAGGATACGCCGGAGGACTGCCGGGGTTGTCTGGAGGCGAAGATTCAGTCCATCGGCCGCAGCATCGCGCAGGACGCGGGCTTTCGCCACCGTCGGGAGCGATGAGCGGCCGGAGCGGCAGCGGGGAACAGGCAATGGCGGCACCGGTCCGGGCATAAAAAAGACCTGCCGGAGCATCCGGCAGGTCTGGCTGAAAGGGAACGCTGCCCCATCAGGCTTTTGTTTCGTTTTCCTCGTCCTTTTTACGTGCGACATACTCCAGCATGATATGGCCGCTGCGGCGGTTCGTCGCGAGCGGGATATCGTGTACATCGCAGAGGCGCAGCAGTGCGTTGATATCCGGCTCATGCGGCTGCGAGCTCAGCGGGTCGCGCAGGAAGATGACGAAATCGACGGAATCCGTGGCTACGAGTGCACCAATCTGCTGATCGCCGCCGAGCGGGCCGGACATCATGGTCTCTACGTCCAGACCGAAGGTCTGGCTGATGAGGGTTCCGGTCGTATGCGTGGCAACCAGATGGAATTCCTTGAGAAGTTCCAGGTGATGGCCGACAAATTCCAGCATTTCATTCTTTTTCTTGTCATGGGCAATGAGTGCGATTGTTTTCATAGGTCCATCCTCTTTTCTACATATAGTCTCTTTTAGTCTCTCTTTATTGTATACTAGAAGTGTCTCTATTTAGTATAATCCTTTTGTCCGGAGGCGTAAACTCAAATAGGAAAAAACGCGGAATGCTTTTCTTTTGTTTTTTTCTGTGTTATTCTATATTTATGTGTATCTGCATTTACGGAAGCATGGATGCAGGGGATACGGCTGGCTGCGGCCGCTGTGTTTTCGTGGCATTGCTTCTTGATATTGATGTTTGGGAGTGACGATATGGCAGTTGGAAATACGTTTGTAGTGGAAAAAACCTGTCCGATTTGTGGCGAGACGGTACGCGTGGTCAAGGTTCGTTCACGGCAGATCGTGGAGCGGACGGATGAGGATTTCTGCGCGCACTATAAGGATTTCAATCCTTATTACTATACGATCTGGGTCTGTGAGAAATGCGGCTATGCCGCGGATGAAAAACATTTCCTGGCTGTGATGCCGGAACGCAACAAGCAGAAGATCCAGGAATTTCTCAACGGGCGGAGCATCGGCTTTCAGTTCGTCGAGACGCGTGGCCTTCCGGAAGCGGTTGCATCCTTCAAACTCGCCATTTTCTACGCGGAGCTCATCGGGGCGCCGCTGTCGCATCGGGCGGGACTCTATCTGGAACTGGCCTGGCTGTACCGCGACGCGGAGGATCAGGAGAAGGAAGAGCAGGCCATGCGCAAGGCTATTGAGATCTACGACGAATCCCTCATGACCGAGCGTTATCCGGTCGGCATGCTCACCGATACGACGGTCATCTATCTGATCGGTGCGCTTTACTATCGCCTCGGCGATATCGAGAGTGCGACGCAGTATCTGAGCCGTATCATCAGTGACAATGATTCCCGTATCCAGGAGCGCAAGCTCTATGAAAAGGCGCGACGCCTCTGGCAGGATATCCGTGCGGCCAAGCAGAACCAGCAGAATCAGCAGAATCAGCAGTAACAGCTGGAGAGAATAAGAGGCGATTGCTATGATAGATATGCCAGCCGCACTGGCAAATGTACAGAATATCGACTGGGGCAGGGTACAGGATGCTGTAGCGGACTATGGTCCGGCCATCGATATCATCAAGAAGACCTGGAGCCGGGAGTCCCTCCTTGACATCATGAACGGGCATATTGCAGTGCCGGATGATGTCATCAACGAGGCGATTGCGAACCGTCTGCCCGCGGATGGCAGCGTGAAATCGCTGCAGGTTACATCGAAGTCGAACGGGCGGCTCGATATCCTCGCAGATACGAAAAAAGCCGGTCGCATTGAGCTTTCGGGCAACATCGATGCTTTTGTGCACGATGGGGACCAGTCGTATATGACCTATCATGTACGGGAACGGGCGCTCAAGGATCATGGGCTCATGTCCTGGGTGTTTTCCCGGCTCTCGATGTCCATGGCGGAGCGGCTTTTTGGCCGTATCGAGCTTTCGGATGATCTGCCGACCAGAATCGAGGGGAACTCCATTACCGTGGATTTCCATACCTTGCTCACGCAGTCGGAGCTCGGGCAGACCTCCTTTATGGGCCATCCATTGTTGAATATGGTGCAGGTGGAAAAGGCGGAGCCGCATGATGGCTATGTAGAATTTGATACAGCGCTCAACGTGCCTTCGGATGTGCGCGATGCGCTTATCCGTATTTTGACGAAGGAGTGACGAGGCTTTGAAGCGAATATTTTCGATGGTTTTATGTCTCTGCCTGCTGCTGGCAGCTTTGCCGGTCAGCGCGAAGTCCGCGGCGGATGCCGCGCCGCAGAGCAAGGGACGGATTCTCTTTGTCCCGCATGACAACCGGCCGATTTCCGATCAGCAGACAGCTGATACCGTGCGCAAGCTCGGCTATGATGTCGTTGTGCCGCCGGCGGATCTTCTGGGCAGCCGGGAACATCTGGGCAATCCGGATGCGCTTTGGGACTGGGTGGAGAAGAACACGGACAAGAATCTCAAGGCTGCGGTGCTTTCTGCGGACTCGCTGCTCTACGGCAGCCTTGTCGGCTCGCGCAAGCATACCTACAGCCGGGGCGAGGTGCTTTCCCGTGTAGCGCGCTTTGCGGCTTACAATCAGAAGAATCCGAAGCTCAAGACCTATGTGTTTGCTTCCATCATGCGTACGCCGCGGACAGGTGAGGCCTCGGGAACCGAGGAGCCGTCCTACTATCAGAGCTATGGCGCCGATATCTTCCGGTATACCGCGCTGACCGATAAGGCGGAGACAGACGGACTTTTGCCGCGGGAGAAAAAAGAATACGCCTTCCTGCAGGAGCTGATTCCCGAGGAAGCCATAAAGGACTGGCTCAACCGCCGCAACAAGAATTTTGCGGCCAGTGAGGCACTCATTGACCTTACACGACAGAAGGTATTCGATTATTGTGTGCTGGGGCGGGATGACAACGCGCCGCATTCGCAGACGCATATGGAGAGCCGCCATCTGGCAAAATACGGCTCTGATCTGAGCATTTCGCAGTTCCAGGCCATGGCGGGAACCGACGAGCTCGGCATGCTCATGCTCACGCGGGCTGTCAATGACCTGGAGGCAGTCGTGCCTTTTGTCTATGTGCGCTATAACTGGGGCGCCGGTCCGCGTACCGTGCCGTCCTATTCCGATGAGACCATCGAGAAATCGATGCGCTCGCATATCGTAGCGGCTGGCGGCCTGCAGGTCTCTTCGCCGAAGCGGGCCGATCTCGTGCTGCTCGTGAATACGAATCCGAGTGGCCGCACCTATGAGGCGAACTACCCGCAAAACAATGGTGTTCCTCGGGAGGGAACCAAGTATTTTGTGGATATGGTAGCGGAGGCCGTCGCCATGAATGAGCCTGTCGGCATTGGCGATATCGCTTTTGCGAACGGTGCGGACAATGCGCTGATGGAGCAGCTCAAAAAGCGCGGTCTGCTCTTCAAGCTGCGTGCTTATAGCGGCTGGAATACGGCCACCAACAGTACGGGCTTCGTCCTTGGCCAGGGCATGCTGTCCGGACGGATGACGGACGCGGCGGTCGATGAGCTGCTGCTTACACGCTATCTTGATGACTGGGCTTACCAGGCCAACGTGCGCCAGACCGTGGCCCATCAGATCGGCTGGTTCCGTGGCAGCGGTTTCTATGCGAGCCTGAACGAGAAGCGGGCGCCCATTGAGCGCCGCGCTACGAGCCTCATGCAGCGCTTTGTCGATGACAACCTGCCGCCGTTCGATTCCCTGCGTGCCGTGACCGTGACTTTCCCCTGGAACCGCATGTTCGAGGCCAGTGTCGAGCCGGCAGCCAATTGATTCTGCCAGCGCTGTCCTGGAATACGTATCCTATATGAAATCAGTAAATCCCAGACCTGCATTGGTCTGGGATTTTTTGTTCAGACAGAAAAAAATAACGGACCACGGGGGTCCGTTATTTTGTAGGTGTTTCAGGCGTTGGCCTTGCGGAATTTTTCCATGAAATCGGTGAGCGCTACGCAGCCTTCATAAGGCATAGCGTTGTAGATCGAGGTGCGCATGCCGCCGACGGAGCGATGGCCTTTGACGCCGCCAAGACCGTGCTCGAGAGCCTCGGCTACGAACTTCTTTTCCAGCTCTTCGTTGGGCAGGCGGAAAGTCACATTCATGAAGGAACGGCTGTCTTTGTCCGCATGGCCCTTGTAGAAGCCGTTGCTCGCATCAATGGCGCCGTAGACGAGTGAAGCCTTCTTCGCATTGCGTTCGGCCATTGCCGTGAGGCCGCCCTGACGTTTGATCCAGGCCGCGACCTTGCCGACCATGTAGATGCAGAAGGCCGGCGGTGTATTGTAAAGGGAATTCTTGTTGTAGAAGGTATCATAGCGCAGCATTGTCGGCAGCGTTTCCGGGCTCTTCTCGAGCATGGATTTCCGGGCAACGACCAGCGTTACGCCTGCCGGGCCGAGGTTCTTCTGTACGCCGGCGTAGATGAGGCTGAATTTCGAGAAATCCAACGGGCGCGAAAGCATATCCGAGGACATGTCCGCGATGAGCGGCACCGCGCCGGTCTCCGGAATATAGTGATATTCCGTACCGTAGATGGTGTTGTTGTAGCAGACATGCAGATAGGCCGCATTGTCACTGAGCTGGATCTCATCCTGCGTCGGGATATGGCGGAAGCCGCCGTCCTTGCTCGACGCCGCCGCATGGCCGACCCCGAGGATCTGGGCTTCCTTGTAGGCCTTGCTCGCAAAGCTGCCCGAGAGCACGTAGTTGCCGATCTTGCCATCCACAGCGAAATTCAGCGGCACCATATCGAACTGCATGCTTGCGCCGCCCTGGATGAACAGTACCTCATAGTCATCGCCGAGCCCCATGAGCTCCTTGATGTCGGCCTTGGCCTGATTGTGCACTGCGTCATAAGCCTTGGCGCGGTGGCTGATCTCCGTGATGGACATGCCCGTGTGGTCGAAATTCAGCAATTCTGCCTGGGCTTCCTTGAGTACCTCCAGCGGCAGCATGGCCGGGCCTGGATTGAAATTATAGATGCGATTTGCCTCCAAAATGAAAACCTCCCCAAATGCAATGTGAGTGTAATCTTTTGCCACAGGTCTTCTGACCGTGGACGATTTGTAATTAGAATCTATTCTAACGCCAAAAATCCGGTGCCGTCAAGCAAAAAATAAAAAATGTTTTTTTACAAAATACACTTGACGTTTAAGCATGGATAAAATATAATACATTTATGCACGAAAAATGAAAAAGTATAACGCGATGAAAAGGAAAAGGGTATCCGGTCTCTTGCAGAGAGTCAGCGGCAGGTGAAAGCTGACAGGGGAGGATGTCCGTTCCACCTTGAAGCGGCTGACGATGAGCCAGACGGGAAAGCCCGATATAGCGGCAGAGTTGGTGCTTTGGCACAACTTGGGTGGTACCGCGGAGAGTTTGCTCCGCCCCAATATTTGGGGCGGAGCTTTTTGTTTTCCGGGAAAATTCTTTTTCGTCGCGGCAGGCAAAGCCTGAAAATGCGCAGCAGCATCCAGAAGATAAAGGAGCGAGTGACATGAAGGTATTAGTGGCAGACGGAGTTTCGAAAAAGGGTATTGATATTTTAGCGGAGGATTTCGAGGTCGTAGTGAAGGACAAACTGCCGGCAGAAGAATTGCTGGCCATTATCCCGGAGTTTGATGCGATCATCGTTCGCTCAGCCTCCAAGGTAACGGCTGAGGTCATTGCGGCGGCGAAAAACCTCAAGATCATCGGCCGGGCCGGTGTGGGCGTTGACAATATCGATGTGGCCGCGGCTACGGCCCGGGGCATCATCGTGATCAATTCCCCCGGCGGCAATACCATTGCGGCTACGGAGCATACGATGGCCATGATGCTCGCGATGTCCCGCAACATTCCGATTGCGAACGAGACCATGCAGCAGGGGGAATGGAACCGGAAAAAATATGTGGGCGTTGAGCTCCGCGGTAAGACACTCGGTGTCATCGGCATGGGCCGCATCGGCAGCGGCGTCGCCAAGCGTGCGCTGGCTTTTGATATGAACGTCATCGGCTATGACCCGTACATCAATGAAGAGCGCGCCCAGGCCATGGGCGTGACAATCGGTACGCTGGAGGATGTCATCACCAAGGCGGATTTCATCACCGTGCACATGCCGCTGACCCCGGATACGAAGGGTATGCTGAACAAGGATAACATGAAGCGGATGAAAAAGGGCGTACGCCTTGTGAATTGCGCGCGCGGCGGCATCATTGACGAGCAGGATCTCGCGGATGCGGTCAAAGCGGGCATTGTGGCCGGAGCGGCTATCGATGTATTCACAAGCGAGCCGATTCCGGCGGATCATCCGCTCATCGGCCTGCCGGGCGTTGTGCTCACACCGCATCTTGGGGCTTCGACTGTTGAGGCGCAGATCGGTGTATCGGTCGATGTCGCGCAGGGCATCAAGGCCGCACTGCATGGTGAGCCGGTCATGACGGCCGTGAATATGGCGCCGGTATCCTCGCAGGTCATGAATGTCATCAAACCGTATTTCGACCTGGCGGAGCGTCTGGGTTGCACGGTCTGCTCACTGGCTGAGGGCGCGGTGAAGGGTGTCGAGGTCGAGTACAACGGCGATATCACCGAGGTCAATACGAAGATGATCACGACTGCCGTCATCAAGGGCCTGCTGAACCCCATTCTCGAAAGCAACGTGAATTACGTCAATGCGCCGGGACTGGCTAAAGAGCGCAACATCAAGGTGACGGAGATCAAAAATAAGGAAGCGAAGAACTTCGCCAACCTGATTACTGTTACGGCGCGCACGGAAAAATCCTCCGTCCGGGTTCAGGGTACGCTGTTCGGCGAGGAAGGCCGCATCGTGATGATCGATAACTACCGTGTCGATGTCGACCCGCATGCGCGTATCCTCATCTGCCCGCATATCAATCGGCCGGGTGTCATCGGTACGGTTGGTTCCATCATGGGCGCTGCCAAAATCAATATCTCGGGCATGCAGGTCGGCAAGACCGATGTTGAGGGCACGAACATCATGGTACTGACCATCGACAACGATGTGACCGCGGATGTTATCCGTCAGGTAACAGCCATCGATGGCATCTTCGACGCGAAGCTCGTAAATTTCTACGCAATCTGAGTGCGGCAAAAGCCGTTGTATATTATATAAGGAAGGCTCCGGAAAAAGCGAAAGGACAATCGCTTTTTCCGGAGCCTTTTTAGTATGAGGCAG
>CAZFPA010000035.1:0-21362 GCA_964520975.1 uncultured Selenomonadaceae bacterium
CATACAAAAAAAGCCAACACGAATCCCAGGCTCTGCCCAGACGGTCGGCTCATCAGCACTGTGCTCCATGTGGTTATCCACTTCCGTCAGTTGCACAGCGTACAGTCTCAATGTAACATTGTCCTGAGATTTTGTCAAGAATGGAAAAGGATTTTTTCCTTTCGTAGAGAATAGTATAGAAGTCAGGAGGGGTTAAATTATGTTAAAAAGTATTGCAGTCATGACAAGTGGTGGAGATAGCCCGGGAATGAATGCGGCAGCAAGGGCTGTAGTTCGCACGGCGCTCTTTGAGGGTGTACGCGTATGGGGTATCAATAACGGCTATCGCGGTATGCTTGATGAGGATATGTTTGAAATGGAATCCCGGAGCGTGAGCGATATCATCCAGCGCGGCGGCACATTCCTGGGAACAGCCCGCTGCCATCGTTTTGAGACGCCGGAGGGCCGTAAGCTCGGCTATGACAATCTCGTAAAACGCGGCATTGAGGGTCTGGTGGTCATCGGTGGCGATGGCAGCCTGCGCGGGGCGGCTAAGCTCAGCGAAGAGCATGGTCTGCCGATTGTCGGTCTGCCGGGGACCATCGATAACGATGTCTGGGGTACAGACTATACCATCGGTTCGGATACGGCGGCCAACACGATCATCGACGCAATCAACAAGCTTCGTGATACGGCATCGGCGCATCGGCGCATCGTGGTACTTGAGGTCATGGGGCGTCAGTGCGGCTGGCTCGCAATGATTTCCGGCATTTCCGGTGGTGCGGAGTACATCCTGGTGCCGGAGGAAAAGTTTGATATCGATGAAATCTGTGCCGGCATTACCGAGGCCTATCATAATGGCAAGCGCTATGTGCTCGTGGTAGTAGCTGAGGGCGCTGGCAGCGGCATTGAGATCGGCAATCAGATTGCTGAAAAGACGGAGATCGAGACGCGTGTATCGGTGCTTGGCCATATCCAGCGCGGCGGGTCGCCTACCGTAGAGGACCGTGTAAAGGCCAGTCAGCTCGGGGAAAAGGCCGCACTGGCACTTATTTCCGGCCTTTCCAATGTGGTCTTTGGCTTCAATCAGGGCAAGGTAGTCTGCATCAATCTGCAGGATGCTGTCAACAATAAGAAAAAGCTGGATGAGGAATATGTGCGCCTGGCCAAGGTATTGGCCTAAGCGGAAGATTGTATCCGGTTAAAAGAAAATCCCCTGGATGTTTCACGTGAAACATTCAGGGGATTTTTATCGTGTCGGGACAGGGAACCGTTTATTCCTGTACCATTTTCTTGGCGAGGCGTACCGCGGCCACGCCATCGGGTGCATAGGCGTCAGCACCGGCAGCATCTGCGTATTCCTGCGTCAGTGCGGCACCGCCGACCATGACCTGGGCCGAGGAGCCGGCTTCACGCAGCTGGCGGATCACTTCGTCAATCTGGATCATCGTGGTCGTCATGAGGGCGCAGAGGCCTACGATGTCGGCTTCATTTTCAATGGCCGCGCGCACGATGGTTTCTGCGGCGACATCCTTGCCGAGGTCGATGAGCTGGAAACCACTGTTTTCGAGCAGAGCGGCTACGATGTTTTTGCCGAGGTCATGTACATCACCCTTTACGGTAGCGATGACGACAGTGCCTTCCTCCGGGGCTTTTTGGGCAGGGAACATTTCCTTGAGTTTGAGGAAGGCCGCGCGCATTGCTTCCGCGGAAAGCAATACCTGCGGCAGAAATACCCGGCCGGCACCGAAGTCGACGCCGATTTCATTCATCGCGGCGGTAAGGGATTTTTCCGTGATTTCCTGGGTAGAGTGTCCTTCGCTGACGGCTCTTTCTACCAGGGAGGGAATCACGTCCTTTTCGCCGTCAATGACCGCGGCTTTGATGGCCGCGAGCGCGTCGAGTGTACTGACCTTGGCGGTTGCCGCCTTTTTGGGAACGCTGAGGTTGGCGTCATTCTGGCTGTAGGCACGTCCGTTTGGATCGTGGCCTAAGAGTGCCGCACTGGCCAGCAGCGTATGCTGCATCGCCTCGTCATAGGGGTTCATGATGGGGGCGTCGAGGCCGGCAGCCAGGCACATGGCGAAGAAAGTGCTGTTGATGAGCGGACGGTTGGGCAGGCCATAGGAAATATTGCTGAGGCCCATGGTGGCCGGATAACCGAATCTTTCCCGATAGAGCTGCAGCGTGCGCAGGGTTTCTGCACAGGCCTGGGCATCGGCAGCAACGGTCATTACGAGGCCGTCAAGCAGGAAATCTCCAGGCTGCAGGCCGGCTGTCCGGGCCGCCTCCAGGATACCGGCAATTGCCGCACAGCGCTCCTCTGCTGTCTGGGGAACACCCTTTTCGGTAATGGGCAGACAAAGGATAGCCGCCCCGTATTTCCGGGCCAGGGGCAGGAAGGAGGCAAGGCGCTCCGCCTCGAAGCTTACGGAATTGATGAGGGCCCGGCCCGGATAGGCACGCAGGCCGGCCTCCAGTGAAGCGGCATCGCTGGTGTCAATGGCGAGCGGGGCATCAGTGAGCTGGGCAATCTCCGTTATGGCCTGCTTCATGGCAGCGGTCTGATCGATGCCGCCAACCCCCATATTCACATCCAGCAGGTGAGCACCGGCCTTTACCTGGTCAATGGCCTCCTTTTTTACGGAGAGAAAGGAACCTTCCCGCAGCTCTGCGGCCAGCTTTTTTCGTCCGGTCGGATTGATGCGCTCGCCGATGAGTACGGTGGGCAGTTCCTTATCGATGCAGATGGTCTTGCTGCGGCTGGTAAGGCGCAGGCGGCGGGGGAGCGGCGCACGGACGGGCTCCGCACATTCCCGGGCCGCGGCAGCGATGGCGGCAATATGGGCCGGGGTTGTTCCGCAGCAGCCGCCAATGTAGGTTGCACCAGCAGCAATGAGGCGTGGGGCCCATTGCCCAAAATCGGCCGGAGACATAGGGAATACGGTGCGGCCGTTTTCCAGGTGAGGCATGCCGGCATTTGGCTGTACGCTGATCGGCTTATCGGTATTTTCCGCCAGGATCTTTACGAGCGGAACGAGCTGTTCCGGGCCAAGGGAGCAATTGATGCCGATGATGTCCGCGCCCAGGGCGTCCAGGGTGATAGCGGCTGTCTGCGGGTCGGTACCGGTGACGGTGCGGCCATCTTCACTGTAGGAAAGCTGGCAGATCACAGGCAGTGTGCAGGCTTCCCTGGTTGCCAGCAGCGCAGCACGCATTTCCTGGATATCAATGGAGGTTTCAATGATGATGTAGTCAGCACCGGCCGCAGCGAGTGCCTGTGCCTGCTCGTAATACGCATCGTAGGCATCCTCAAAGTCCAGGTCGCCCAGCGGCTTTATGAAGCGTCCGGTGGGGCCCATGGAGCCGGCAATCTTTGCCCGGTTGCCGACGGCCTCACGTACGCGGGCTACGGCAGCCATATTGATTTCCCTTACGCGGTCCTGCAGTCCGTAATGTACGAGCTTCAGGCGGCTGGCGCCAAAGGTATTTGTCTCGATGATGGTCGAGCCAGCCTCTGCATAGGCGGCATGTACCTGCCGGATCATTTCCGGGCGCTCAACGTTCACAAGCTCCGGACACTCCCCGGGCAGCAGCCCGGCATTTTGGAGCATCGTGCCAATGGCACCGTCAAATATATGAATCATAGGAAAATCTCCTTTGTCTGTAGTTTGGCAAAAAACCTGGAACAATGGCCTTGCAATCTATATTAAATAAGTATACTTAAGAAACAGGATTCCTGCAAGGTCCTCATTTTTTGCGGGAGGGGCAGTCAAGCTGGTCGCAGGCGGCGCAGCCATTGGGAGAATGGTGACGGGGGCTGGCCCCGGTTTCCCTGACCAGGCCGATGATGGCCGTAATGGATTTTCGGGGGAAGAGCATGAGTGATTCCGTGAGGGAAATGCCGATGCTGTCGCCGTGGCTCAACCGCAGCAGCTCCGGCTGTTGTGTCATGCTCCAGTCTCCATAGCCGGGGCTGAAGCGCCAGCGCATGGTATAGCCCTGAGCCGCAGCCTTGGGATGGATGGCCTTTTCCATCGCGTCGGCAATCTGTTCGACAGCCGTGGTCGCAGCGGCATCGAGCAGGACCGAGTAAGCGTAATTCCCTTCGGAAAAATGGCGTGTCACGGCGGTTTCAATTTCTTCGCCTACCGTTGCTGCCATTAAGATGACCCGATCTGCGCCGGCTAAATGCTGTCCGATTTTGTTTCCTTCTATTATAAATGGCTCGGGTGCCAGGACGGTTTGTGTTTTGGCATCATAGCCATAGCTTTCCCAGATTCCCTGCGGGTGGGCGAGCAGCCGGGCCTCTTCACAGGCAGCTTCGATTTGGTGTTCATCGAAAGCCGCGGTCTGCAGGCCGGCATAGCGGCGGGTTTCTTTGGTATCGATAGAAAGCAAGGGCACATTGTAGATAGGCATGAAAAGCCCCCTTTTTTTACTGAAACCGATGTTTCACGTGAAACAATCATCATTTCAGTGGAATATTGTAATATTGTATACCTATTTTAACATAAGATTCTTCCTTATATAGTGCTTTTTGTTACTATTTTAGAATTTTTTGCAGGAAATTAAAATAAAGCTGTGGAATGATATATAGATTGATTTAACGTCACAGCGGGAAACTATGTATTTGCTGCTTTTGACAAGCTATAGAAAGACGGTGAACATACAGTGGCAAAGATTATTGCAATTGCCAATCAAAAGGGCGGGGTTGGAAAGACGACAACCTCTGTAAGCCTGAGTGCGGCGCTGGCTGCTCTCGGCAAACGGGTATTGCTGATCGATTCCGATCCGCAGGGAAATGCTACGAGTGGGTTTGGCATCGATAAGGGCGCCCTGGAAAAAACAATCTACCAGGTGCTGATCGACAACATCCCTGTAGCTGAGGCGCTGCAGAAAACAGAGTACGGACTGGATCTGCTGCCGGCGAAGATTGAACTGGCTGGCGCCGAGGTCGAGCTCGTGGGCGCGATTGCGCGGGAAACGCGCCTGAAGAAGGCGCTGGCAGCCGTGCGGGACAGCTATGATTATATTCTGATCGACTGCCCGCCGTCGTTGGGGCTGCTGACGCTGAATTCCCTTACAGCTGCCGATACGATCCTCATGCCGCTGCAGTGTGAATTCTACGCCCTTGAGGGGCTCTCACAGCTCATGCAGACCGTTGAGCTTGTACAGAACAACCTGAATCCTGCGCTTGGCATTGAAGGTGTGCTGCTTACGATGTTTGATTCCCGTACCAAGCTTTCGGAGCAGGTCGTGAATGAGGTGCGGGGACATTTCGGCGATGTTGTCTATCAGACGATGATACCGCGAACGGTGCGTTTGAGTGAGGCACCTTCCTACGGACAGCCTATCTTTGCGTATGATCCGCGTTCAAAGGGTGCGGAGGCCTATATGGAACTTGCAAAAGAGGTGATTGCCCATGAGTAAGCCATCCCGTGGTGGTCTGGGCAAGGGCCTGGGAGCATTGCTGCCGGCAGCGCAGGGAACTGCGGCCAGGGATAAGGTGCATGAGCTCGATATCAGTGCCATTCAGGCCAATCGCTACCAGCCGCGTTCGGATTTCCAGGAAGAAGCCCTTGAGGACCTGAAGGAATCGATTCAGCAGTATGGTGTGCTGCAGCCGGTGCTCGTGCGCCATCTGCCGTCCGGCGGCTATGAGCTCATTGCGGGCGAACGTCGCTTCCGGGCCGCCAAGCTCGCCGGACTCAAGACCGTTCCGGCAATCCTGCGGGAATACTCCGATATGGAGATTTCGGAGATTGCGCTGATTGAAAATCTGCAGCGTGAAAACCTGAACCCCGTGGAAGAAGCGCGGGCCTACGATCGCCTGCTGGCGGATTACGGCCTTACGCAGGAGCTGCTTTCACGCAAGGTGGGACGCAGCCGTTCCCACATCGCGAATTTTCTGCGGCTGTTGAAGCTGCCGCAGCGCATACAGGAGTATTTGACGGAGGGTTCCCTTACCATGGGACAGGCGAAGCCGCTGCTGTCGCTTGAGGCGGAAGAGCTGCAGCTGGAGGCTGCAGAGCATATCATGGCGGAGGAGCTGTCGGCCCGGCAGACCGAGGCCCTGGTCAAGCGTCTGCTGCGCAACCCGCAGTATTTTTCCGAGCAGGAGGCAGCTGAGGAAAAGCAGGCACAGGAACGTGAGGTCTTCGTTGTTGAAGCCGAGGATCGCTTGAAGATGCTGCTGGGTACGCAGGTACGCATTCGTCCGGGAAAAACCCGCAGTAAGATTGAAATTGAATTCCAGTCCTCGGAGGATCTGGATCGTATCATCGAAGTGCTTACAGAAAAGCGCCAGCAGGATATTGAGAAGCGCAAATCCATGCTGCGGAAGGTGTCTACAACGAATACGTTTTCTGTATAGACTTTCGTTTGCAGAATGTTTCACGTGAAACATTCTGCAAAATTTTTCTGGTGGGGCTTTTTTCAACGGAAATTTGTGATACAATATTTCTGCGGCTGAATGGAGAGATGCTATGAAAGGTACGTTAGTGAATGTTGCAGCAATTTTGGCAGGAGCGGGGCTTGGACTCATTCTGCGACTGGGAATATCGGAGAGCTGCAAGCGGACCATTCTGCAGGCAATGGGGCTGGCGGTGCTGTTCATCGGCATCAGGATGAGCCTGGCCAGTCAGAACAGCATCATCATCGTGCTGAGCCTGGCAGTCGGTGCTGTGCTGGGGGAAATGGCCCGCCTGGAGGAGCGGCTGGATGCTTTTGGTATCTGGCTCACGGAACTGGTCGGCGATCGGTTCGGTGATATCGGCAAGGGCTTTGTGACGGCGTCCCTCGTCTATTGCATCGGTGCGATGGCGATTGTGGGCAGCCTGCAGGAGGGCCTTACGGGAGACGCTTCCATCATCTATGCCAAGGCGCTGATCGATGGAACGGTATCGGTCATCTTTACCGCCTCAATGGGAATCGGTGTGATGCTGGCGGCTGTTCCGGTGCTGTTCTACCAGGGAGCGATTACCCTGGCCGCCGGTTCGCTGCAGACCCTGATAACCGATCCGATGCTGGCGGAGGTCAGCGGTGTCGGTGGGGTGCTCATCATAGCGATTTCCCTCAACATGCTGAAGCTCACGAAAATCAAACTGGCAAATCTTTTGCCTGGTCTGCCGCTGGCCGTTTTGCTGGTATGGCTGGGCTGGTTTTAAAAAGGAGAAATGAAAACGCAATGGATAACGCAATGGTTATGAACTTTATGGTGACAAACATGCTCTACATTGTGGGAGGGCTGGGAATACTGGTGATTGTGATGTACATCATCATCATCAATCTTTATCTGAACTTATCTTATTTGAAAAAGCGTTACCGCAAGATGATGACAGGTGTCGATGGTGCGAACCTCGAGCGCATGCTCATCGGACATATTGATGAAACAAAGGCGGTCATGGAAGAGAATCAGGAAATCAAGGCGGAATGCAAGCGTATCGATACACTGCTCCAGTCTGCACTGACCCGCATGGGCGTGGTACGTTTCCGGGCCTTTGAGGATATGGGAAGTGATCTGAGCTATGCGGTAGCAATGCTGGATTCACATAATAACGGCATCGTGCTCTCAAGCATCTTTGGCCGGGAAGATTCCCGCAGCTATGTGAAGCCTATTGAAAATGGCAAATCCACCTATACGCTTACCGAGGAAGAGGAAGAGGCGCTGCATAAAGCGATGCAGTGTGCCTGAGAAAAATGAAGCGATAACTTTTGAAAAAAGTGCGGCTCTATGCTATAATGAAATAGTATAGGGTCGTTTTTATATCTATCGTTCAAGAACAGCCTTAACAGGGAATATCCAGGGAGGAAGCAGGCGCCGTGGATTTTTTTATTGTCATTTGCGGCGACGGGATATTGGTAAGAAAGATGTTTGGGGGATTTTCACTTGGACAAACAGGAAACAAAAAAAGACAATCGGGAGTATACCATAAAGATCATTCCGCATCAGGGCGAGAATGTTCACAGCATACGGCTGTCCGTGCGGCTGCTCAAATATGGGGCAGTCTCTTTGTGCGCGGGCGCGCTGCTCTTTGTCGGTGCGTTCAGCTACGCTGCCTATAGCAGCTATTCCCTGCAGAGCGATGCCGGGGAGATACAGGATCTGCGTCAGGTCAATAACATCCAGCAGGAACAGCTGCTGCAGCTTTCCAAAAAGGCGAACAGTCTGCAGGATGAGCTCGATCAGCTTACGCAGATGGAGACAGAGCTGCGGCAGCTTTCGGGTACAGCGCCGGCATCCGATACGGGAAGCACCTCGAATGAGGGAGATGGCACCCACGACGGACAGGGCGGTCCGTTCATCCAGCCGGATGTCAATAATGTGAGCGAGGCTCTGAACAATATTGAAAAGAGCATTGCGGTGCGCAAGGCCAGTCTGGAACAGCTGAAGGAAGCCATGAAGGAGCAGCAGCAGGTCGTTGCGGTTCAGAATGGCATCAGTGCGGCGATTCCGTCCATTTGGCCGGCCCGCGGCGACGTGAGCTCGCCGTATGGCATGCGCTGGGGCGGCTCGGATTTCCATCCGGGTGTCGATATCGCCAATGATTTCGGTACGCCTATCGTAGCGACAGCTGATGGCGTGGTGACGACGGCCGGCTGGAATTCCGGCGGCTATGGCAACATGGTCGATATCGATCATGGCAATGGCATCATGACCCGCTACGGACATGCACAGCAGGTTGTGGTCAGTGCCGGTCAGCAGGTGAAGCGCGGTCAGGTCATTGCCTATATGGGCAGCACAGGCTTCAGTACAGGCCCGCACGTGCATTATGAGGTCCGCGTCAACGGACAGGTCGTGAATCCAGTCAATTATTTGTAGTAAGCTTTTCCCATAGAAAACACAGTGCATTAGCGTTATAATAGGAAGAGATGTTTCAGAAAAGGAGAACTGGGCCGATTATGTTTAGCAGCGTGAAGAAGCGTGTCGACGAGACAATTAACACGAATGATATCGAGACGGTCATAGGCCGCAATACTTCCATCAAGGGAGAGATCAGCGGCAGTGGCAACGTCCGCATCGATGGCCATATTGAAGGCGGAATTTCCATTGATGGCAATGCGGTCGTTGGTGAGACGGGCCTTGTCGAGGGCGATATCAAAGCAAAGAATCTCATCGTATCCGGCAAGGTAACCGGCAATGCGGATGTTGAAGCGAATCTCTGCATCTATGCCACAGGGCAGCTCATCGGCGATATCCGGGTGAGTTCCTTTAAGGTAGAGGATGGCGGTGTGTTCAAGGGTCATAGTGAGATGGCTCCGAAGTCTGCGGATACGGCAGCCGATATATCTTAAAGCATAGGGGAATCCCTGTCAGGCAAGCGCCTGGCGGGGGTTTTTCTTTTATTGTCAAAAGCCGGTAAAAAGGCTATGGCTGCACCGTGAAAAAGCAATATTTTTGTCGCCGAATATTGCAGAATATTCAAATACATGATATGGTACGTATAGGGGGTTGGATGCTCTTTTGCCTGTGCGGCGGGCGTTTGCTGCACAGGTCGGTTTTTTGTTGGATAAATGGAAAAACAAAAAAATACAAAATACATGAAGTCGGAAATGCTGGATATATTTAACAATTGTATTCTTGTATACCGTAAAACAATACAATACATAATTTCGCTGCATAGCAAGGCGAAAAAGGGAAAATGCCGTAATATTGGTATGGATAGAGAATATTTTCCTTAAAAGTGTAAATCCGATACATGTATAAAATTCAATTTTATGAATAAAAATACACAAAAATTGATCGATAAGCTAAGGAAATCAAGTGATATAGGAGTTTTTGCGAGCCAGAAAAATTGAATATTTATATTGACATCGTTGGATTTGCTTCTTATAATTATAAATGCGTTACATTTTAATGCTTTGAATAGAAACAAATGTATTTATTCAGTGGAGATAGAAGAGATTCTGCAGCCTGGATTCGGGATGGAGGAAAGCTTCTATATAAAGAAGAAAGCTTCATAGGAAATGAAACGGCAATGGTGCTGAGGATCGCATAACGGTCGGCCTGCCGTTATGCGATTTTTTCTGGTCTTCGCTCGATAGATAAGGTTGTTGTGTATGTATTGGAGGAGAGAATATTATGTGTAGAATTGGTTCTATCAAAAGTAAGGTTCCGGTTCACCCGTCCAAGGCCCTGCATCTCATGCTTCCGCAGCAGGAAGGCCATGATAATTCAGGTTTCGCAATGGTCATGCAGGATCTGTATGGCATTTTTTCAAATTATAAGGATAAGCCGTTGCTGTCGATGGCCTGCACGCAGCGTGGGGCGCAGCTGGTAGAGGAATACATGGACAGCCATAACTTTGTGCAGCTGGCCGAATGGATTCCGGTGCCGAATAAGGAACCGGGACTCGATATCAAGGCAATGCCGTACTATATTTTCCGCAACTATGACTATCCGGAGCATTACAATGAGCTCACGCAGGAACAGCGTGAGGACGTGCTGCTCGATACGCGGCTGGCGCTGCGGAAGATTCTTGAGGATGAAGGCGAGGGCTATGTGTATTCCTTCTGGCCGGATGTGCTGACGCTGAAGGAAATCGGCGATCCGCGTGATATTGCGACGTATTTCCGCCTCTGGGATGACAATGGCTGTCTCGTTGCCAAGAGCATCGTAGCGCAGTGCCGCCAGAACACGAACTATGATATCGTGCGCTATGCGGCTCATCCGTTCTTTCTGCAGGGCTATACCCTCTGTGCCAACGGCGAGAATACCTTCTATACGAAGAACAAGGAGTTCCAGAAATCCTTGCATCGCGGCTATATCGGCTTCGAGTCGGATTCGCAGAACTTCCTTTATACACTCCATTATGTGCTCCATGAGCTCAAGTGGCCGTTGAATTACTATAAGCATGTGATTACACCGCTGCCCTTCGATGAGATCGAACAGCGCCCGGATAAGGATGTTCTCATGGCCATGCGTCAGTCACTGGCCCATCTGGAGATCAATGGTCCGAACACCATCATCGCGACCCTGCCGGATCACCGCATGATTACCTGCTGTGATTCGAAGAAGCTGCGTCCGGTCGTCGTTGGCCGTGATGATACGATGGTAGCGATTTCCTCTGAGGTCTGCGGCCTCAATGAAATCATGCCGAACCGGGATGCTACGCAGGATATCTATCCGAATGAACGCGAGGTTGTCGTCATCGACAATGATCTGGAGGTACAGAGATGGAAACAATAAAAACACAAGATATTGCGGTCAATGATCTGACCTGGAAAATAGAATATCATGCAGAGCGCTGTACGCTCTGCGGCAGCTGTGTTGCCAGCTGTACCTTCAACGCGCTGAAGGTCGATGTGCAGCGCCGTTCCGTGACCTTTTCCACGGGTACGGAGCCGAATCCGGTCCATGAGCAGCAGGCCATTCCGGTCATCAAGCAGAAGGCGAGCATTGCAGAGGCCTGCCGCGGCTGCGGTATGTGCGAGCGTGTCTGCCCGAACAATGCGATTCGTGCCGTACGCAATGAGGATACGCGCAAGACGCTGCTCTCCAAGGATAATGGCCCGATCAAGCGCGGCGGCCGTACGAACCTCAATGCGCAGCGCACGCTTGACCATATTGTCGTTGGCCGCATCAGTCAGATGACAGACCCGTCGCTCGATGCTGCGCGCCATACCTTTGATATCCGGGCGCCGTTCGGTCGCGTGCTTTCGCCGCACGAGCTGCCGTTTCAGATGAAGAATGGCAAGCTTGTCATGGCGAAAAAGACGCCGCCGGTCGACTGGATCTATCCGCTCATTTTCTCCGATATGTCCATCGGTGCACTTTCGACCAGAGCCTGGGAGGCAGTGGCCCTGGCAGCGGCATACCTCAACGAGAAGTGCGGTCTGCCAATCCGCATGAGCTCTGGTGAGGGCGGCATGCCGGTTAAACTCATGGAATCGGAATACCTCAAGTATTTCATCATACAGATCGCTTCGGGCCATTTCGGCTGGAATCGTATCATCAAGGCGATGCCGCACATGGTTACGGACCCGGGCGGAATCCTCATCAAGATCGGTCAGGGCGCAAAGCCGGGCG
This sequence comes from uncultured Selenomonadaceae bacterium, assembly GCA_964520975.1. Taxonomy (GTDB): domain Bacteria; phylum Bacillota; class Negativicutes; order Selenomonadales; family Selenomonadaceae; genus CAZFPA01. Next base: position 12,011 of record CAZFPA010000035.1, read on the forward strand.
ATGGCGGACTGCTGCCGGCAGCCAAGGTTGCTGAGCATGTCCAGGCCATCCGCGGTGTACCGAAGGCTGAGCTGGCCTCGCCGCCAAACCATCAGGGCCTGTATTCCATTGAGGAATCCGTGCAGAAGATGCATCTTTCCCTCAATGCGGCCTTTGGCTTCCGTGTACCGGTCGCCATCAAGTGCGCGGCCTCCTCGACCTCGGTGTCGGTTTACAACAATCTGCTGCGTGATCCGTACAAGATCTGCGGTGGTTTCTTTATCGACGGTATCCAGGGCGGTACGGGCGCAGCCAATGAGGTTTCGCTTGATCATACCGGCCATCCGGTCGTATCGAAGATCCGTGATTGCTATCTTGCTGCTGTCAAGCAGGGTCTGCAGGGCCAGATTCCGCTCTTTGGCGGCGGCGGTGTGGGCATGACCGGCAATGCGGCTGCTGATGCCTTTAAGATGATCTGCCTGGGCGCCAACGGCGTATTCGTCGGCAAGGTGCTCATCCAGCTGCTCGGCTGCGTCGGCAACGAGCAGGGACGCTGCAATTCCTGCAATACCGGCAAGTGCCCGATGGGCATCTGCACGCAGGATCCGCGTCTTGTGAAGCGCCTCGATATCGATCGTGGGGCACAGAAGATTGTCGATTATGTACTCACCTTTGACAAGGAGCTCAAGAAGCTCATGGCCCCGATCGGCAACAGCACACTGCCGGTAGGCCGCAGCGATGCCCTGGTATCGACGGACAAGCCGATTGCTGACAAGCTTGGCATCCAGTACGTATGCTAATTGAGGAGGAAACGCAGATATGTTTAAAATAGAGACACTCCAGGGGCATGACCGCATGTCCACGCAGGACCTGCTGCTGGCCATCGGCGAGGCAGTAAAGAACGGCGAAACTGAATTTGAGATAGCGGCCTCCGGTCAGCATGACATTGGCGGTCCGCTTTGGCATCCGGAAGGCAAGACGCTTCATTTCCACGTAACCAACGCCGGCCAGCGTGTGGGTTCGATGTGCCTTCCCAATACAGAAATCATTGTCGAGGGATCTACCTCGGCGGATGTAGGCTGGCTGAACTCCGGTGGCTGTATTACGGTCATGGGGGATGCCGGTGATACGGCGGGGCATTGCTCCTCCGGCGGTAAGATCTTCATTGGCGGCCGGGCGGGTACCCGTACGGGCTCCCTCATGAAGCATGATCCGCTCTATGAGGAACCGGAACTTTGGATTTTGAAGAATGTCGGCAGCTTTTCCTTTGAGTTCATGGGTGGCGGCCGGGCCGTTGTCTGCGGCTGCGACAGCGAAGAATTTGATTCTGTGCTGGGAGAGCGCGCCTGCGTTGGTATGGTTGGCGGCGTCGTCTACGTACGCGGGCCCATCGATACCTATCCGGCTGATGTGAAATGCACGGACCTGGATGCGGATGATATCGCTTTCCTCGATGGCGGTCTGGATGAATTCCTCGCGGCTGTAAAGCGTCCGGAGCTTCGCTCGGAGATTGCCGACTGGAGCCAGTGGAAAAAGCTGCGCCCGCTGACCTTTGAGGAGAAGAAGCCGAAACCGGCACCGGATCTGCATAGCTTCCGTACAAAGGAATGGGTCAAGGGCGGCATCTTCTGTGATGTTGCCATGGATGATTTCAAGGTATATAATACAGTGAATACCGGGCTTTATCGCCTGCGGGTACCGAGCTGGGACAACGCGAAATTCGCGGCTCCCTGTGAGTTCCACTGCCCGACGGGTATTCCTACACAGCGCCGTTATGATCTGCTGCGCGAGGGCAAGGTTGAGGAGGCCTATAAGCTCGTTCTCGACTATACGCCGTTCCCGGGCTCGGTCTGCGGTTCGGTTTGCCCGAACCCCTGTATGGATGGCTGTACGCGTGGCAAAATCGATGAGGCAGTACAGATCGGTGCGCTGGGCTTCCAGTCCGTCTACGTGAAAGTAGAGCCGCCGAAGACGAAGACGGGCAAGAAGATCGGCATCATCGGTGGTGGTGTGGCCGGCCTTTCCGCAGCCTGGCAGCTGGCTCGCAAGGGGCATGATGTCACGGTCTACGACGATGCCGCGAGCATCGGCGGTAAGCTCGAGCAGGTCATTCCGCGCGGTCGTCTGCCGCACGAGCTCCTGGAGACAGAGCTCAAGCGCATCCAGGACATCGGCGTGAAGTTCGTGACCTCCTGCAAGGTAGATGCAGCGAAATTCGCCGCAATCCGTGCGGAGGAGGATGCTGTCATCGTTGCGGCTGGCGGCCACAAATCCCGGTTCTTCAACTGGGAAGGCAAGGAAAAGCTCACGATGGGGCTCGATTTCCTGAAAAAGGTCAATCTCGGCCAGCAGCCGAAGGTTGGCAAGCACGTGGTCGTCATCGGCTGCGGTAATTCCGGTATGGACACCGTTGTCGGCGCCTATCAGATGGGCGCTGAGAGCGTAGTAGCCATTGATGTGCAGCAGCCGGCTGCCTTCAAGAAGGAAATCCGGCATGTGGAAGAGCTCGGCGGCAAGCTCGTCTGGCCGTTCATGACGACGAGGATCACCGACGAGGGAATCTATGCGGATGATGGCCGCTTTATCCCGGCGGATCAGGTCATTGTTTCCATTGGTGAGGAGCCGGTGCTCGACTTCCTGCCAGATGATCCGTCCATTCAGAAGTTCCGTGGCAGCTGGCTTATTCCGGCTGCTGATAAATCCATCCTGGACGGTGTATTCGCTGCCGGCGATGTAATCAAGCCGGGCCGTCTTACCGATGCCATCGGCGATGCCATCAAGGCCGCCTGGTATGCAGATTCCTATGTGATGGGAACGGAAATGAAACCTTTCCCGGAAAAGAAGGAAATCCCGGCGGATCGAATCTCCCGGGCCTATTTCGAAAAATGCCATCACTGCAATCTGCCGGAGCCGTCCGGCGATGCCAGCCGCTGCGTAAGCTGCGGTACCTGCCGCGACTGCAAGATGTGTCTGGAATCCTGTCCGGAAAAGGCCATCTCGCGGGTTGAGAAGGAAGACGGAAGCTGGGAATACGTATCCGACCCGGATCGCTGCATTGGCTGCGGCATCTGTGCGGGTGTCTGCCCTTGCGGCGTCTGGAGCATCCAGGACAATTCGGAAGCGATCAAGATGTACCGGAGCTATGATAAAGCCTGATAAAGTCAAAGCTGCCTTGCCAAAACCGGCGGGCAGCTTTTTGTTTGCATGCAGAGGAGGAAACAATGCGTTATTCAAAAAAATCAGCAATCACATGGGGATTGACAGCGCTGCTGTGCCTGCAGCTGGCTGCTGTATCGGCTGCGGCGCAGCCCGTGGAAAATTCCGGTGCGCCCGCAGCCGCAAAGCCGCTTGCTGCTGCCAGCAGTAAGGCGGAACAGGAGGTACAGGCATATTACGAGCATGTGGTGGAATATCCCAAGCTCGATGCGGCCTGGGTGGCATGGGCCCGGCAGCATAATGCGGCCGTCGGTGCCGGAGAATATGCCGGCTTTTTATGGCGGGCGGATAGCGAGAATGCTGCAAGGCTGCCGCGCAATTTCCGTACCTGTCAGTCACCCTATACCAAGGCCGTCAAAGGAAAGTTCACAGCTTTCATGAACAAGGACACTGCTCCGACACGCCAGGGGCTCGATACACTACGTATCTCCGGCAGCGCGGAGATGTCCTATAAGGAATTCCAGGCGGCGGTAGAGCAGCTGCGGAAGCTGACGACCGGCCCTATTTATGATGTGGATCTGCGGCAGGAATCGCACGGTTATTTTGACGGGCAGGCGGTGAGCTGGTATGGTCTGCGCGACTGGGGCAATGCCGATAAAAAGGATGACAGGAAGGCCATTCTGCGGGATGAGCAGCAGCGCCTGCAGGCAGCCGGGGAAAATTCCGCGGGCCTTGTTGTAGCCAGGATCACAGAACAGGCCGAGGCGCCAAAAATCGTGCGAAAGCCTGTGGTTCAAACGGAGGAAGAGGTCGCGAAATCTTTGGGAATCCGTTATTTCCGCATCACAGCGCGGGATCATCTGTGGCCGGCACCGCAGTATATCGATCAATTCCTGCGCTTTTACCGGGGACTGCCTAAGGACGCCTGGCTCCACTTCCATTGTGAGGCCGGTGCCGGACGCACGACGGCCTATATGGTCATGGTTGATATCCTGAACAACCCGGAGCTGCCGCTCGCGGATATCCTGCAGCGCCAGTACATGATCGGCGGCAACTATGCGGCGTATACGATCAAGAATCCGAAGGCCGGGAGCTGGAAGGCGCCGTTCTACGCGGAAAAGGCGCGCATGCTGCCCGTCTTCTACGCCTATGTGCAGGAGAATAAAGCCACGGGCTTTGCCGTTCCCTGGTCGAAATGGCTGGCCAGCCATCCGGCGGCAGGGACTGCGTCAATATAGATATAGGAAAAGCCCGAAAGGATCTTTACAGAACCTTCCGGGCTTTTTGTTGCTGCAGCAGGGTTATACCTTGAATTTGTGGGCGGCCTGCTGGAGCTCTTCCGCATAGCCGGCCAGTGTACGGCTGGCGGCAGCAATCTCTTCCATGCTGGCAGACTGTTCCTCGGTGGAGGCCGAAACATTCTCCGACTCGCTGCCGATGGCGTTCGAAAGCGTGCTGACCTGCTCGGCGGCCATCGTGATGGAAGCCATGCCATTGTGCAGGTTCTGCAATGTACTGGACGCAGCCAGTGCCTCGCCGTTCACGCCATCAATGGTCTGCAGAATCGCGGAGAAGGCTGCGCCGGCAGCATCTACGCTCTGCTGCCCGCGGGTCACGCTTGCGATGCCGGCATCCATCGAGGCTACGGCATCCAGGGTTTCCTGCTGTGTGCGCTGGATGAGCTCGCCAATCTGCTCGGCTGCGGCCCGGGATTCTTCCGCGAGCTTGCGGACCTCTTCGGCCACGACGGCGAAGCCTTTGCCCTGCTCACCGGCGCGGGCGGCTTCAATGGCCGCATTCAGTGCGAGCAGATTCGTCTGTCCGGCAATGCCGGAAATCGTATCGACGATGTCGCTGATTTCATGGGAGCGCTCGCCGAGCTGCGTTACCTGGCGGGCGGAGCTGCCGACCGTCTCCGCGATTTCCTGCATGCAGGAGACAGCTTCCCGGGCCAGGCTGTTGCCTTCGCCGGCCTTGGCTACAGCAGCCTTGGTACTCGCGGCGGTACGGTCGACGACCGCGCCCGTTTCCTTCACGTAGCTGTCGGCCTGCTGGATGAGCGTGGATACCTCAGAGAGGGAGGCAATCTGGATCGAGGATTTTTCGGCGACGACCGTGATGGCGCCCGCAATGCTCTGTGTGGCCTGTGCTGACTGATCGGCACTGGCCGTGAGCTCCTCGGAGGAGGCCGCAACCTGCTCCGCTGTACGCTGGAGCTGGCTGAGCAGGTTCTTGGTATTCTTTATCATGGTGTTGTAGGCTGTGCCGAGATGGCCGAATTCATCACGACCCTGAATGGCTGCCGAGCAGGTAAGATCACCGGCGGCTACCTTGTCAGAGACGCGCAGCAGCTCCTTGAGGGAAGCCTGGATGTTCTTGTTCAGCTGATAGATGATCAGGATGCTGAGCAGGAAAGCAACGGCCAGGAGAATCAATGTGGTGGTGATGGTGGAGGAATAGATATCCTGGATCTCTGCGGCGGTCCGGTTGGCCCCTTCCTGGTTGGCCTTCATCGTTGTTACAATCGAATTGTTGAGCTCGGAGAAAGCGGTGAAGGCCGGGCCGGTCATCACATCGATAGCCTCCTGGCGCTTGCCTTCCTTAAGAAGGCTGTCACATTGTCCGGCAAATTTCTTGTAGTTTTTCCAGTTCTGTTCAATGGTATTGAGACCGTCGATATCGCTCTGCTTATCAGCCTCGGTATTGTAGGTAGCCATATCGATGACCTGGCGATAGGCTTCGATATCCTTATCCATCGCCTCACGGTTTGCTTCGAGCTCCAGTACGAGATTGCGCAGCTTCAACTCATTCGTTTCAAGCGGGCGGCTGATGCCGAGGCTCCTGGCATAGCCGGCGTCGTGCGTCATATTGCCCAGGATGGATACACTCTGCAGCCAGTTCGTGTTGAGCTCGACACTTTTGGCATTCATGCGCATGGAGGAGAAGATCGAGAATGCGACCATGCAGGCCATGATAGCGATCAGGAGGCCGAAGCTGAAAAATAGTTTGGTGCGGATGGATACATTGTTCATAATAAGCCTTCTTTCGTTGAAATTTGTAATGCCCTTATTTATATTTATTATCGTTAATACGGATAATCATTATTAAAATAAATAGATTACTCCTAGTATAAGGGGAAGATAAAGGGCCTGTCAACGATAAAATTTTGTCCCGGCGGGCTTACTTTTTGAACAGACTATGCTAGAATGGAAAAGGACTTTTAAAGGAAATTCTATGGATTATTGGAGCGCGTATACAATATGAATCTACAGGGAAAGGCACAGACTTATCTGCTGCTCATGCTGACTTCAGCGGTTTGGGGATTCCAGCCCATCTGCATCAAATGGATCGTCGCAGAGTGGACGCCGGTGACACTTACGACCATCCGGTATATCTGCATCAGTGCGGTACTCTTTGGCTTGCTGTACAGGAAAAATCAGGGGCATCTGCTGCCGCCGAAGGAGTGCTGGCCCAGTCTGCTGCTCATGGGACTGAATGGTGTGGCGCTCAATAACGTACTGCAGTTTACGGGGCTGCAGTATACGACGGTAACGAACTGTACGCTCATTTCCGCTACGGGGCCGGCAATCACCGCGCTGCTCGCCGCGATTTTTGTGCGGGAACGGCTGAGCCTCAAGGCCTGGCTGGGGATTGCCATCTCCTTTGTCGGTGTGCTGGCTGTCGTGAGTGAGGGATCGCTGGAGCTCATCCGGCAGATCGCGTTCAACTTTGGCGATGTGCTCTGTTTTTTGTCACAGATTGTATGGACAATCTACTCGCTGCTCGGGCTCAAGGTCATGGACCGCATGTCCGCGCTGGCTGTTACGGCCTGGGCGGGGCTCTTTGGCGGCATCATGACGGGGCTTTTCGGCCTTGGCATGGGGGAACTGGAGTTCACGATGCCGGGGATGCTGGCCTGGGGGTCCTTCATTTACACGGTATTTCTCGGGGGCGTGTTGTCCATGCTCTGCTGGAATCTTGGTGTCAAACGGGCGGGCGCGAGCATCACGGCTATTTTTCTCAATATCATGCCGGTCGTCGGCATGATCGGCGGCTTTTTCCTGCTGGATGAGTCCATCGGCACCAGTCAGCTTGCCGGCGCATTGGCTATATTTGGCGGTGTGTACCTCACCACACATAGTGGGTAAGGTAAGCGAAGCTTTCGGACTTTCGGACAAAATAAAAAATGCTGCAGCCTGCGGGAAATACGGTCGGGTATTTCCACAGCAGGCTGCAGCATTTTATTTTGGGAACCGCAGGGGAGGATCAGCTCAGCAGCAGGCTGTCGCTGTCCATTTCACTGCCGGCGGCTTTTTCGAACATCGCGAGCAGGTCCTTGACGGTCAGATTCTTTTTGTCTTCACCCTTTACATCAATGAGGATCTTGCCGTCGAACATCATGATGAGGCGGTTGCCGCAGCGCAGGGCATCACGCATGTTATGCGTGATCATGAGCGTTGTGAGATGGCGCTGTTCCACGATGTTCGTGGTGATGGCCAGTACCTGTTCCGCGGTCTTTGGGTCGAGTGCGGCGGTATGCTCATCCAGCAGCAGCAGCTTCGGATCGGCCATGGTGGCCATGAGCAGGGTGATTGCCTGGCGCTGACCGCCGGAGAGCAGACCGACCTTTGACTCCAGCCGGTCCTCGAGGCCGAGGTTCAGTGAGCTCAAAAGCTCCTTGAAGTGCTGGCGGTCGCTCTTGCGGGCGCTCCAGCGCAGGGAGGGAACTTTGCCCCGACGGGCTGCGATGGCAAGGTTTTCTTCAATCATCATGCCGGCCGCTGTTCCCATCATCGGGTCCTGGAATACCCGGCCAATGTACTTGGCCCGGCGATGCTCCGGCCATTTTGTGATGTCCTGGCCATCGATGGTCAGGCTGCCCTTATCCACGAGAAAGGTTCCCGCGATGGAATTCATGAGGGTGGATTTTCCGGCGCCGTTGCCGCCGATGACGGTCACGAATTCACCAGGAGACAGGTGCAGCGAAACGTCGCGCAGGGCAATCTTTTCTGTGATAGTGCCCGGATTGAAGGTCTTGGATATGTGCTCTATCTTCAGCATTATTTCGCCGCCTTTCTCTTATTGAATTTTGCCTGGAAAAGCGGCAGCGAGAGTGCGAGGGCCACGAGAATGGCTGTAAAGAGCTTCAGATCATTCGGCGGCATGCCCATCTGCAGCACGGCTGCGATGACGATGCGGTAGACGATGGAGCCCAGGATAACGGAAATCAGGCAGTTTTTGAAGCTGCGGGTTCCAAAGAGCACCTCGCCGATGATGACGGAAGCGAGGCCGATGACAATGGTGCCTACGCCCATGCCTACATCGGCAAAGCCGTTGCTCTGAGCTACGAGCGCGCCGGACATGGCGACCAGCCCGTTGGAAAGCAGCAGGCCCAGGATGATGGTGACATCGGTGTTCACGCCGTTGGCGCGGATCATGTGCTGGTTAAAGCCCGTGGCCCGGATGGCGGCGCCGATTTCTGTGCCGAAGAACCAGTAACTGATGACGCTTACGACCAGTACGACAGCAAAGCCCATCACGAGGATCATCGTCTGATTGTCGAGTCCTGGCAGGGCATAGGCGGTAAAGATCGTCTTTGCCTGCAGCAGGGAAAGGTTTGCTTTTCCCATGATGCGCAGATTCACCGAATACAGGGCAATCATGGTAAGGATGCCGGCCAGCAGGGCCGGTATTTTTAATTTTGTGCACAGGAGTCCGGTGACGATGCCGCTGACCATACCTGCGGCGCAGGCGGCCAGAATCGCCGGGATCGGATGCCAGCCCGCCAGCAGCAAGGCTGCGGCAGTAGCGGCTCCGAGCGGGAAGCTGCCCTCAACGGTCAGGTCGGCGATATCCAGCACCCGGAAGGTGAGATAGACGCCAATGGCCAGCAGCGACCACAAAAGACCCTGTGATATCGTTGGCATAATAAGGTCCAAAGTAATTCTCCTAATCTATAGCAGTGATTCGCTCATGCTTTCAAAATTCTGTTTATCAGAGGACGTCCGCGCCGTTCAGCACATCATCCGGAATGGTGATGCCGAGAGCAGCTGCATTGGCCTTGTTGACCGTGACCTTGAGGTCCTTGGCAAGCTGGATGGCCATATCGGCTGGCTTTGCTTTGCCCTCAAGGATGTCTGCCGCCATGAGGCCCGTCTGAACGCCCAGCTTGTAGTAGTCGATGCCATAGGTAGCGAGACCGCCGGCCTTTACCATG
>CAZFPA010000036.1:0-21145 GCA_964520975.1 uncultured Selenomonadaceae bacterium
ATGTCCGGTACCACATCGAAGTTTTCAATGGCGAACATCTTGCCGGTGCGGGCAAAACCCGTCTGTACTTCATCGGCGATGAGCAGGGTCCCGTACTGGCTGAGGATTTCCTTCAGTCGTTTGAAATAGCCCTTTGGCGGCGTGATGATGCCCGCATTGCCCTGGATCGGTTCAGCGATGAGCGCTGCGGGATGACCGGAGGTCGCTGTCTTGATGAGATCGTCTACAGCGTTGGCACAGGCCAGGTCGCATTCCGGATATTTTTTACCCAGCGGGCAGCGATAGCAATAGGGATTCGGGGCGAAGTGAATGCCGCCTACCGGATTCGGATCTGTGCGCCACATGCCGATGCCGGTGAGGCTCATGGTGAGCTTCGTACGCCCATGGAGGCCATTGCGCAGTGCGATGTATTCACTGCTGCCTGTATAGATCGAGGCCAGCAGCAGCGAGCCCTCGTTGGCCTCTGTGCCGGTGGAGCAGAAGAAGGATTTCTGCAGTTCGCCAGGGGTGACAGCGGCAAGCTTTTCGGCCAGGTCTACAAAGTTTTCTGTGAGGTAGGTATTGCAGACATGCTGCAGGGACTTTACCTGCGCGCAGATCTTGTCCGTGATTTCCGGATTGCAGTGACCGCAATTGATGACGGAAACACCGGCAAAGCAGTCCAGGTACTTGCGGTCCTCGCTGTCATAGAGATACTGCATGGAGCCGCGGACAAACTGGCGGGGTTCCTTGTAGAAATGGGCGAGGCAGGGCATGATATACTTTTTCTTTTTTTCTATGATGGCCTCTGGGCCAATATAGCTGTTCATGAAAAACGCACCTCTTCTTATAATGAATTTTGGGATTGACGGAAGCGATAGACACCGATACCAAGCTGGCGCGGGCTCATAGCCTTCACGGCCTCCAGTGCCTTGGCATCCGGTGTCTGTCCGGCAGAAATCGCATCCAGGGCCTGGCGATAGGTCTTTGTCAGCAGGGCGGTGAGCTCAGCTGTATAATCCTGGGCCTCAAGGCGGAAGGAAGCAATTCCGTTGAATTTTTCCAGATACGGGTAATAGCAGAGATCCTTTGCAAAGAGAATATGGTTGCGGCCATACTGATCCATGCGCAGGGAGTGGATCTCACCGGCTTTGTCCAGCAGGGCATAATGACGGTCGCAGAATTCTGGATTCTGCAGCGGGTCAAAGTCCAGAGACATGGCGGCAATGTTGTGGTCGCAGATCATGGATTCATAGGAACCATGAACGATGACCTCGATGGGCAGCTCGGAATTTTCCACGATATCTCGCAGCTGTTCAAAGGAAAGCTCCAGGGATGCGGTGCCCATGATGAGCCGGTTCTCTTTCATGAAGCGGGCGGCCAGATGATTGAAGAGATTGAAGGAAAAATCCGCCTGGATGGGCAGGTCCGTGAGGGAGGCGGCCAGTTTCAGTGAGCCGAGATTGCTGACCATGATGCCATCCGGGCGCAGGGACTGCAGTGCAGTGAAGAACTGTTCGAGTTCGCCGCATTCCCGGCGCATAGTGGTGCGCGGCGTATTCACGACAACGCGGCAGCCGGCTTTCTTGGCAAGCTCCATGGCCTGCTGTATTTCGTTGAGGCTCCAGGGACGACGCGGACGGAAGGCTTCGCCACCCACATAGATGGTATCGGCGCCATTTTCCATCGCGGCTCTGGCGGCATCGAGTCCGGCGACCCGCACGGACAGGGTTCGATGCGCCGGATTCTCCGCCTTGATGGCGCGTTCCTGGTGCAGAATATCATCCTGGAAGCCAGGCTCAACGACCGCATCACTGAAAAAGCGCGGTTCGCGCTTGCCATCAAAGCCGATAGCCCGGGCGTCCGGCTGCCCCAGCGCAAAGGTCGTCGTGAAGTCGCGTGCCCGATTCTTGTAGAGATCCTGCCATTCCTCTTCATTGACATGATAACCGTTCGGATCGGCGATATAGCTGTCAATGGCCTTGCGATAGGTCGTTACGATGCGGCGCACGAAATCGGCGGGACGCATGCGGCCCTCGATTTTGAAGGAGTACACACCGGCCTGGATGAGCTCCGGGATATTGCGGTACATGCACATGTCCTTGAGTGCCAGTTTATAGGGGCCAGGACCATTTTCGTCCAAGACCTCATGTGTATCTTCATCGATGAGCTGATAAGCCCAGCGGCAGGGCTTGAGGCAGCGGCCACGGTTGCCGCTCTGGCCGAACAGCACGCCGGAATGGATGCACTGGCCGCTTTCGGAGATGCACATGTCGCCGTGCATGAAATATTCGACCTCGATGCCGGTACGTTCCTTGAAAAGGGCCAGCTCGGACAAGGTCATCTCACGGCCCACCACGATGCGGGTGATGCCGTATTCCTTGAGCTTATTGATAGCATGCTCGTTGTGGGTATTCATCATGACCGAGGTATGCAGCGGAATCTTGATGCCCATTTCGTGCACGAGCTCCATGACCGCAAAATCCTGGACGAGGATCGCATCAGGCTGAATTTCATTCAGGTAGGCGAGGTATTCCTTTAAAGGGGCAATTTCTTCCTCGCTGATGAGATTGTTGAGCGTGATATATAAATGGACGCCATGGGCATGGGTGTATTCCACGGCCTTTTTCAGCATGGCGTCATCAAAATTGGCATCCCCGCGGTGCATGCGCATATTGAAATGCTTGCCCCCCAGGTATACAGCATCAGCGCCGGCCTCGACAGCTGCGATGAGTGCGTCCCAGGTGCCCGCCGGAGCCAGCAGCTCTACGGATTTACGATTTAATTGCATACGAATAATACTCCTTTGAAGTTCGAATTTAAAGCACTAATAAATAGTATAACAATTTTTGCCGGAATAATAAAGGGAATGACTGGAATTATCAGGGGAAAGTGTGCTATACTAATATGGATATTTTGTGCATAGCAAGTACTTATACGAGTATTTTGGGGGTAGATGATTTTGAAGTATATGACTGGTAATGAGCTGCGTGAAGCCTATCTGCAGTTCTTCGCGGAAAAAAAGGGCCATCTTCGGCTGCCGAGTGCGTCCCTGATTCCGGAAAATGATCCAACTTTATTAATGATCGGTGCCGGCATGGCGCCGTTTAAACCTTTTTTCACGGGCAAGATGAAGCCGCCTCGCACGCGTATCACGACGAGCCAGCGCTGCGTACGTACCGGTGATATCGAGAACGTTGGCCGTACGGCCCGTCATCAGACGTATTTCGAGATGCTCGGAAACTTCTCCTTTGGCGATTATTTCAAAGGTGAAGCGATTCCCTGGGCCTGGGAATTCCTCACGGAAGTCGTTGAGCTTCCGAAGGAAAAACTCTGGGTCACCATCTATCCGAAGGATAATGAAGCCGCAGAGATCTGGAAGCAGCAGCCGGGCTTTAACCCGGATCATATCGTCAAACTGGATGATAACTTCTGGGAAATCGGCCCTGGCCCTTGCGGTCCGGATTCGGAAATCTATATTGATCTCGGGGAAGAGCGCGGCTGCGGCAGCCCGGACTGTGCAGTAGGCTGTGATTGTGACCGCTATCTGGAGATATGGAACCTCGTATTTACGCAGTATGACCGCACGGAGGACGGCGAGTACAAGCCACTGGCCCATAAGAACATCGATACGGGCTGTGGACTGGAGCGTATTGCCTCCGTCGTACAGAATAAGCGCACGAACTTTGAGACGGATCTGCTGTTCCCTATCATTGAATACGCTTCGCAGGTATCTGGTGTCGCTTATGGCACCGATGCGGCCAAGGATGTTTCGCTCAAGGTCATCGCGGACCATGCCCGCAGCATGGCCATCATGATCATGGATGGCATCCTGCCTTCAAATGAAGGCCGCGGCTATGTGCTGCGCCGTATCCTGCGCCGGGCAATCCGCCATGGACGTACACTGGGGATCCGCGATAAGTTCCTGGAGGGTGCGGTAGATGCAGTTGTAAAGATCTATACGGGTGCTTCGGATTTTGAAGAACTCATCAAGAAACAGGATTATATTAAAAAAGTCATCAGCCTTGAAGAGGATCGCTTTGCGGCAACGCTGGCCCAGGGCACAGAGCTCCTGGATGGTCATATCGCTGAGCTCAAGGCCGCAGGCAAAAAGGTACTGGATGGTGCCATTGGCTTTAAGCTTTATGATACCTTTGGGTTCCCTTGGGAGCTTACGGACGAAATCCTCCATGAGAACGATATGGAGCTCGATAAAGACGGCTTTGATAAGGAAATGCAGCAGCAGCGGGAACGTGCCCGTTCGGCCCGTCAGGCAAACCAGCGCGTAGCTGTTCCGGACCTCAGCGGCTTTGACACCAAGGCTCTGAAGGCGGACCCGACGGCTGTTGAAGCCAAGGTTGCGGCCATCTGGAAGGATGGCAAGCTGGTTGATGCACTCGCGGACGGCGAAGAAGCAGGCATCATCCTGGATGTTACGCCGTTCTATGCTGAAGGTGGCGGACAGGTCGGCGACGCAGGTCTGCTCGTCAGTGAGCTGGGCCGTATACAGGTTTCCAATGCGAAAAAGCTGCCGGATGGCACGATTTATCACGTAGCCTATGTCGAAGAGGGACAGCTCAAGGTTGGCGACGCCGTGAAGATTCAGCTCGATGCCGGCAAGAAGCTGGCTTCGGCGCGTAATCATACAGCAACGCATCTCCTGCAGGCTGCCTTGAAGCGCGTTGTCGGCGAGCAGGTCAATCAGGCGGGTTCTTCGGTAACTCCGGAGCGTCTGCGTTTTGACTTCTCAAACTTTGAGCCTGTAAGTGCACAGCAGCTGGCGGATGTAGAGGAACTGGTCAACCAGGAAATCCTCAAAGGTCAGGATGTTGTATTTGAGAACATGTCCAAGGATGAGGCCACGGCCAAAGGCGCGATGGCTCTCTTTGGTGAAAAATATGGCGATATTGTGCGTGTCGTAAGCGTTCCGGGCTTCAGCATGGAGCTTTGCGGCGGTTCCCATGTGAAAAACGTGGGACAGATCGGCATGTTCAAGATCATCAGTGAGACAGGTGTTGCTGCTGGCGTGCGCCGCATCGAAGCCATTACGGGACAGGCAGCACTGGATTATGCAAATGCCAAGCTGCAGACGCTGCAGGAAGCAGCACAGAAGCTCAAGAGCCGGGAAGAGGATATCCTTTCTCACCTTGATGCTCTGCTGGCTGAGCACAAGGAAATGCAGGCTGAGCTGGCTGCCTTCAATGAGGCGCAGACGAAGGAAGGGGCTGAAAAGCTCCTGGAGACCGTCAAGACCTATGGGGAAGTCCAGGTGGTTGCCGGGGAAATCGCGGCGGCTGATATGGATGAGCTGCGCAGCGCGGCTGATATGACCTGTGACAAGCTTACGAACGGTGTCGTCGTACTCGGTACGGCAAACGACGGCAAGGTCAATCTCGTTGTGAAGGCCAGCAAGGAAGCTGTTAAGAAGGGCATCCATGCCGGCAAGATCATCAAGGAAACTGCCGCAGTCGTTGGCGGTGGCGGCGGTGGTCGTCCGGATATGGCTCAGGCTGGCGGCAAGAAGCCGGAAAAACTGGCGGAAGCCTTCCAGAAAGCCCAGGAGGTCATCCAGGCACAGCTTGGTTGATTCATAAGAGAATAGGAATTGCGGAGCCGGCTATGGCAGATGACATGGCCGGCTCCTTTTTTGTAGGTTTACGTGTTTTATTTTGCGGGATTGTATGATATAATGAAACTACATTTTCACAAAGTAAAGGAATAAAGAAGAAAAATATTGTATGGGTGGTGTAAAAATGGTAAATCCGAAACTAAAGGATGAACTGAACGATCAGCTTTGCGAAGCAGTGCTGGTCTTGGAAAACGTAGAGGAATGCTATCAGTTCTTTGAGGATATATGCACGATCAGCGAGCTCAAGGCACTTTCGCAGCGCCTCGAGGTTGCCCGTATGCTCAAAGAAGGGCATACCTATGATGATATTGTAGAGCGTACAGGCGCCAGCACGGCCACGATCAGCCGGGTCAAGCGCTGCCTGAATTACGGTGCGGATGGCTATAATATTATATTAGAAAGACTTGGCAAGAAAGAGAATCCATAATACAGGAGAGATCACAGATGCAGACGAATGAATTTGTTTTAGAAATACCCTATGGAACCCGGGATTTTCTGCCCTCGGAGGCAGCAGAAAAGCGTGCGATCGAGGCGGAACTGGCCGGTGTATTTGCGCATTGGGGCTACGATGAGGTAGTCACGCCGACCATTGAATACCTGGATACGCTGACCATTGGCAACGGGCAGGCCCTGGAGCCGCACATGTTCAAGTTCTTTGACAAAAACAACCGGACGCTGGCATTGCGTCATGAAATGACTACGCCGATCGCCCGTGTCGTAGCGAGCCGTCTGCGTGATGATGTGCTGCCGCTCAAGCTTTCCTATATCAGCAGTGTCTATCGCTACGAACAGACACAGACCGGCCGGCAGTGCGAATTCTATCAGGCTGGCGTCGAGCTCATCGGCAGTGCTGAGGCCAGCGCAGATGCCGAGGTCATCGCTTTGGCCATCGAGGGCATGAAGCGTGCGGGGCTGAAGGACTTCCAGCTCTGTCTGGGGCAGGTGGAATTCATCAATGGCCTCATGCAGCAGTTCCGTCTGTCGGCCGAGGTGCAGGAACAGATCAAGGGCGCACTGGAAAAACGCGATCTGGTAGGGCTGGAGCAGATTGTCCGTGAAGCCGGACTCACAAAGAACGCGCAGGAGATTCTGCAGAGCCTGCCGCTGCTGCATGGCCGCGCGGATATGCTGAAAAAAGCCTACACGATGGCTGTCAATGAGCAGAGCCGCCGCGCTCTCGATAATCTCTGTGAGATCTACCGGCTCCTGGAGGCTTATGGGGCCGCTGCGTATGTGATTTTTGATCTGGGCGTGATCCGTGACATCAATTACTATACGGGCATGGTGTTTGAGGCCTATACGCCGGGCCTGGGCTTTCCGCTTTGCGGCGGCGGCCGGTACGATCATATGCTGTCTGATTTCGGCAGTGCCTGCCCGGCGACGGGGTTTGCCATGGGCATTGAGCGCATCATGCTGGCCCTTGAGCGTCAGGGGCTGCAGAAGCCGAAGATTGAAAAGGATGTTTTTGTTGCCTATGAGGCCGGTCGTCAGGATACTGCGATTCAGCGGGTGCAGGAACTGCGCCAGAAGGGCCGTACGGCCGAGCTGGCCCTCGCGGCACAGACCGAGGAAGAGGCCCGCTGCTATCAGGAAGGAAAAGGCTATACAAGCCTCGAATACATCTCATGATGCAGCGGGTACGGCAGTTTTTTCAGGCCATTCGGGCGCAGCTTTCTGCAGCTGACCGTTGTTTTATTGCGGAACATCTGCCGGAAAAGGTCCAGCCGCTTTTTTGGGGCATGACCCTGCCGGATCAATGCCATGCGCTGCGTGTTGCCCGGACAGCGATGGCTCTGGCGGAACAGAAGCGTCCGGCCGGACTGGATCTTGCGCTCCTGCTCCGTGCCAGCCTGCTGCATGATATCGGGCGGCAGCGGGGGGATATGGGGACTTTCGATAAGGTCTTTGCCGTGCTGCTGTACGGTGTTGTTCCGCAGCGGGCCGCGGCCTGGGCAGTACCCGGCCGTGGGACAGGGCTTACCGGCCTTCGCCATGCGCTCTATATCTATGGACATCATCCCGCGATTGGTGCCCGGCGGCTGCAGCAGGCAGGGCTTGACAGGGAAGCAATGCTTGCAGCCGGACATCATAAGGCTCCGGCGGAATCTGATCCACCGGAGCTTTTGTTATTGCGTCAGGCTGATGCCATGAATTAAGGTGCCCGGCCGGAACGGTCCGGGCTCTTGCTTGCCGTATGCGGCAGTCTTTTCTCAAGTTTACCATTGACGTTTTTTCATTCATGTGTTAGTATATCATCATGTTATTACTTTAAAGAACTAAAGAATCCTAAAACGCTGGAGGATGAAATATGAACGCAAATACCATGGATTACCTTACGATTGCCCTGCCGAAGGGAAAGCTTTTTGGCATATCTGCCGAGCTGTTTGCCAAAATCGGCTATGAGGCTGACGGTCTCAGTGAGAAGTCCCGCAAGCTGGTCATCGTCAACGAGAAAAAGAAAATCAAATTCATCATTACGAAAACGGCAGATGTGCCAACCTATGTGGAATATGGTGCGGCCGATATCGGCATCATCGGCAAGGACGTGCTGCAGGAATCCGGCAAGGATGTATATGAGCTTTTGGATCTGGGCTTCGGCCGCTGCCATCTCATGATGGCCGTGAATAAGGCCAATCGCCGACCGAAGCTCACGGACTATGCGCATACGCGGGTAGCAACGAAATTCCCGCATATTGCGGAGCGGTTCTTCAATAGCCGCGGCATGCAGATGGAATATATCAAGCTCAATGGCTCTATCGAGCTGGGTCCGATTGTAGGGCTTTCCGAGAGCATTGTCGATATCGTCGAGACCGGCACAACACTGAAGGAAAACAATCTGGAGGAAATCGCCTATATCATGGACGCGACCGCACGGCTCATCGCGAACCGGGTCAGCTTCAAGCTGAAGTTTGACCGCATACATCAGATGGTGGAGGATTTGCGTAAGGTACTGGAAATGGAGGCAGAGAAATGAGGATAGTAAAGGCAAGTGAAATTGGCAAAGAGGCGGTGGAAAAGCTTCTGACGAAGGCCGCCTTCGATCAGGTAGAGCTGAATCCGAAGATTCGTGAAGCCAACAAAAAGCTGTTCGGCGCTGACCTTACTGCAGCAGAGGTCGTTGACCGCATTGTATCGGAGGTGCGCCGCGATGGTGATGCTGCCGTCATCAAGTACACGAAGCTCATCGATCGTACGGAATTCACAGCGGAGGAATTCCTTGTATCGGAGGCGGAATACGAGGCTGCCGCGCAGGAGGCGGATCCGGCTGTGCTGGCTTCCCTGAAAAAAGCCGCGGCAAATGTACGGCGCTATCATCAGGAACAGAAGCCGAATTCCTGGATGACCTATCGTGAGCAGGGTTCTATCCTGGGACAGTCTGTCATCCCGCTCGACCGCGTTGGCATCTATGTGCCGGGCGGTACAGCAGCCTATCCTTCTTCCGTCATCATGAATGCCGTTCCGGCAGCCGTGGCCGGTGTAGGTGAAATCATTATGATGGTGCCGCCGAAAAATGGGAAAATCAATCCTTATGTGCTTTTAGCCGCACGTGAAGCCGGTGTCTCCAAGATTTACAAGATCGGTGGAGCGCAGGCGATTGCCGCTATGGCCTTCGGTACGGAAACCATTCCCCGGGTAGATAAGATCACCGGTCCGGGAAATATTTTCGTTACGTTAGCGAAAAAGGCTGTATATGGACACTGTGATATTGATATGCTGGCCGGGCCGAGTGAAATCCTCATTGTGGCGGATGGTACGGCTGATCCGGTCTATACGGCGGCGGATATGCTGAGCCAGGCTGAGCATGATACGCTGGCCTCCAGCATTGTGATCACTGATGATGCGGATTTTGCCGCCAGGGTTGCCGCCGAGGCGGAAGAACAGCTTGCTAAACTGCCCCGCCAGGAGATTGCCCGGGCTTCTATCGATACCAACGGACTGATCGTAATCGCCGAGGATATCATGCAGGCTATGGAGTTCGCAAATGTTTCCGCGCCGGAGCACATGGAAATCCTCACGGAGCAGCCTTTCCAGCTGCTGCCCTATGTACGTCATGCGGGGGCCGTATTCCTCGGGGCTTATTCACCGGAGCCGCTGGGGGATTACTTCGCCGGACCAAACCATGTTTTGCCTACGGGTGGTACCGCCCGGTACTATTCCGTATTGAATGTAGAAACGTTTATGAAGCGCACCAGCATCATTTCCTATACCCAGCCAGCCTTGGAAAACGTCAGTGACGATGTGATCCGCCTGGCAGAAGCGGAAGGATTGCAGGCGCATGCCAATGCCATACGTATTCGGAGGGGGAAATGATATGCTGAAATACAGAACCGGGCTGGCGAAGATGCCTTCCTATGATGTAGTCGAACGTGACTGGAACATTAAGGTCAACGCCAATGAATGCAATATGAATCTGCCGCCGATGGTAGAGGAACGGGTCATGGGGCGGCTGTCGCGCGTGGCTTTCAACCGTTATCCGAATACCGAGCTCGAGGACCTGCAGGAACAGATTGCCGATAATTTCTCGCTGCAGAAGGAAAATGTCCTCATTGCCAACGGCTCCAGCGAAATTTTAGAAAAGCTCTTTTACTGCTTTGGGGGGCGGACCAGGAAGATCGTTTATCCGCAGCCATCCTTTTCCATGTATGCAATCTACGCCAAGGCGGCAGAGGCAACCGGTGTTCCCGTGGATCTCGAGGACGATTATACGCTCGATGTCGAAAAATTCGTGGATGCTGTCATTGAGTCCAAGGCCTCGCTGGCCGTGGTCTGCAACCCGAATAATCCGACCGGGACTGTCATGAGCGTAGCGGATATCGAATATATTGCGCAGAATATTCCCTGTGCGTTTGTCGTGGATGAAGCCTATATTGAATTCCATGGGCAATCGGCTATGAGTATCCTGAACAAATACCCGAATCTTATTGTGGCCCGGACGTTTTCCAAAGCCTATGGGCTGGCATCGGCCCGGGTAGGCTATATGCTTGCCGCGGCTGACATCATTGAAATGATCGGCAAAGCCTGCATGCCCTATCACGTCAATGTCCTTTCCCTTGTCACAGCGGATATTGTCTATCAGATGCGCCATGAGTATGTGCCGCGCATCCAGATGATGGTGGCCGAGCGTAAACGCATGTCTGAGGCGCTGAAAACCCTGCCGGGCTTTACGGTATATCCTTCAGCAACGAACTTCGTGCTCGTGAAATACGGGCAGGCATCGGAGCTCAATGCGCATCTGGAGGCTTCCGGTATCGGTGTACGCAGCTTTGGCAGTGCACCGCGCCTTGAGAACTGCCTGCGCATATCCATGGGAACCCGGGAGGAAAATGACGCCTGGTTCCAGGCTATCAAGAATTTTGCAGAGGGGCGTGCCTGATATGAGAACAGCACATATAGACAGAAAGACTGCGGAAACAGCAATTGACCTGACCTTTAACCTCGATGGCCAGGGGCATAGTGATATCGATACCGGCGTGGGCTTTTTCAACCACATGCTTACGCTGTTCACCGCGCATGGGAACTTCGATCTCGTTGTGGAATGCGAAGGCGATATCGATGTAGATGGCCATCATTCCATTGAGGATATCGGTATCGTTCTCGGCCAGGCCCTTCGGCAGGCGCTCGGTGACAAAAAAGGCATCCAGCGCTATGGTACCTTCTACCTGCCGATGGATGAGACCCTCGCACTGGTATCGCTGGACATCAGCAATCGTCCGTTCCTTGTTTATGATGGCGGGGCAATGGCACCGCTGATTGGCGACTATGACACGGAGCTCACGGAGGAGTTTCTGCGCGCGTTTGCCTTCAATGCGGGCATTACCCTGCATGTAAAGGTGCTGTATGGCAGCAATTCCCACCATAAGGTCGAGGCCATTTTCAAGGCGCTGGGTCATGCGCTGCGTCAGGCCATAACCATGGATCCGGCACATCAGGATGCAGTACCCTCTACCAAGGGCATGCTGTAAAGGAGGCTAAGGGAATGATTGCAGTCATCGATTACGGTGTAGGTAATTTGTTCAGTGTGGAAAAGGCATTGCTGCAGTTTGGGGTCAAGGTGGCTGTCACCAGCGACCCCGGCGTGATCCGGCAGGCCAATAAGCTCGTGCTGCCCGGGGTTGGGGCATTTGGCGATTGTATGAAGAATCTGGAGGCCTCCGGACTGATTCCGACGATTCGGGAAATGATCGATGCCGGCTACCCGCTTCTGGGAATCTGCGTAGGGCTGCAGATTCTGTTTGAGGGCAGTGAGGAATCCCCGGAAGCACATGGATTAGGTATCTTCAAAGGAATGGTACGGAAGATCCAGGCGCCAGAGCTTAAGATTCCCCATATGGGCTGGAATTCGCTGACAGTTCGTGAGCCCCAGCAGAAAATCAATCTTTTCCAGGGACTGGCTGAACATCCCTATGTTTATTTTGTCCATAGCTATCATGCGGTGCCGGCTGAGCCGGAAATCATCACGGCTACGACAGAATATGGCGAAACACTGACGGCCGCCGTTGCCAAAGGAAACGTGCAGGCAACGCAGTTTCACCCGGAAAAATCCGGTGATGTAGGGCTGCGTATATTGAAAAATTTTGTCCGAGGCTGACAGGAGGCTGAAGCTATGATTATTTTTCCCGCAATCGATATTCGTGATGGTAAGTGTGTCCGTCTGCTCAAAGGGGATTTTGCGCAGGAGACGGTTTTTTCCGATCAGCCGGCAGATATGGCTGCGAAATGGGAAGCACAGGGAGCGGAATATCTCCACCTTGTGGATCTCGATGGTGCACGGGCGGGCAAATCCATGAATCTGCCCGTGGTAAAGGCTATTTTGGACCGGGTACATATTCCGGTGGAACTGGGCGGTGGTATCCGCACCCTTGAAAATATCAAACAGGTGCTAGATCTGGGGGTGCGTCGTGTCATTTTGGGCTCGGTGGCCGTTCAGAATCCGGCACTGGTCAAGGAAGCCTGTGCACGATACGGAGACCGCATCGTCGTTGGCATTGATGCCAAGGACGGTATTGTCGCTGTTGAAGGCTGGGGCGTATCAGGAAATATCGATGCCGTCGCGCTGGCTAAGGAAATGAAGAAGGCCGGCGTCAGGACCATCATCTATACGGATATTTCCCGGGATGGAACCCTGGCTGGTGTGAACGTCGAGGCAACCGCCAGGCTGGCGAAAGAAAGCGGTGTAAAGACCATTGCTTCCGGTGGCGTGAAATCGCTGGAGGATATCCGGGCCGTGAAGGCAAGGGAAAAAGACGGCATCGAGGGTGTCATTGCGGGCAAGTCCATTTACACTGGAACACTGGATCTTGCTGCGGCCATTGCATTTGCCGCCAGGGAGGACTAAAATGTATACAAAGAGAATCATTCCTTGTCTTGATGTAAAGGCTGGCCGGGTTGTCAAAGGAACGAACTTTGTGGGCCTGCGGGATGCCGGCGATCCGGTAGAACTGGCGGCACGCTACGATCTGGAACGCGCGGATGAGCTCGTTTTTCTCGACATCACTGCCTCAAATGAAAAACGCAATACCATGGCAGATGTGGCTTCGGCCTGTGCTTCCAAGGTGTTTATTCCGTTTACGGTAGGCGGTGGCATCCGCACCACCGAGGATATGCGGACCATGCTCAAGGCCGGGGCCGATAAGACTTCTGTGAATACGGCTGCCATAAAGAATCCGGAGCTTATCCGGCAGGGAGCTGAGAAATTCGGCAGTCAGTGCATCGTGCTGGCTGTAGATGCCCGCCGCAGCGGCGAGGCGAGCTGGGAGGTCTATATCAATGGTGGCCGTACGCCGACGGGGCTCGACTGCCTGGAATGGGTCAGGAAGGCTGTGGCTCTTGGTGCTGGCGAGATCCTGCTCACGAGTATGGACGCGGATGGCACCAAGGATGGCTATGACATCGCATTGACCCGGGCGGTATCGGAGGCCGTCAATGTTCCGGTCATCGCTTCTGGTGGTGCGGGAACCCTGGAGCACTTCTATGATGTGCTCACACTGGGTAAGGCTGATGCCGTTTTGGCGGCCTCAGTGTTCCATTACGGACAGTTTACAGTGAGACAGGTAAAAGATTACTTGAAATCTCGTGGAGTGGAGGTAAGGTTCTAATGGATATCTCAATGGTAAAATTCGATGAAAAAGGCCTGGTGCCCGCGGTGGTCCAGGAGGAAAATGGCCAGGTTCTCATGCTGGCCTATATGAATGAGGAATCGCTGCAGAAGACACTGGAGACCGGCTATACCTGGTTCTTCAGCCGCAGCCGGCAGAAGCTCTGGCAAAAGGGCGAGACCTCAGGCAATGTACAGAAGGTAAAGGAAATTTCCTATGACTGCGATGGCGATACCCTGCTGGTACGGGTGCACCAGAGTGGTGTTGCCTGTCATACCGGCTCCTATTCCTGCTTCAGCGGGCGGCGTCTGGGTGAGAATACCAAGGGCATTGCTGTCATTCCGGAGCCGCCGAAGGTTTCCTTGGCCAAGGTACTCAATGAGCTCTACAATGTCATTCAGGATCGCCGGCTCAATCCGGTAGAGGGTTCCTATACCAATTACCTTTTTGAAAAGGGACAGGATAAGATCCTCAAAAAGGTTGGCGAGGAGGCCGTGGAGACGGTCATCGCCTCCAAGAACATGGATAAAAAGGAAATCCTCTACGAGATGGGAGATCTCTGGTATCACTGCCTCGTACTGCTGGCCTTCCATAATATTTCACCAGAAGATCTTTTTGCTGAGCTCATGGATCGCCGCAGTGGCGGTTCCTATCATAAATTTGAAGGGAAAACGGGCGTTCGTCCGGACATGTGATTCGTATGGAACAGAAAATCATCGATGCTTTCATGGAAGCAAGCAAAGTGAAAAACTGTCAGAACACCAGGAAGCTTCAGCAGCTTCCGCCACCGCTGCCGGAAAAGCCATTGGAACCGGATGAAGCGGTGATCCCACTGCCGGAGCCGGAATTGCTGCCGGATAAGACCGTGGATTTCCTCGAGCTCATTGAGCTCCGTTCTACCGTGCGCGAATACAGTGATCAGGAGCTGTCCATGAAGGAGCTTTCCTATCTGCTGTGGTGCACCCAAGGCGTAAAGATGGGCCTGCCGGGCAATGTGACCCGCAGGACGGTTCCTTCAGCGGGCTCGCGGCATGCCTTTGAGACCTATCTCTATGTGCGGCGGGTCGAGGGCCTGAAGGAAGGCATCTATCGTTTCCTGGCTCTGGAGCATGCCCTGGTGCCGGTAAAGCTCGATGCTGATATCGAGGCACAGGTGCTGCCATCCTTCACAAAGCCCAATATGCTGCGGGCCAGTGCAGTGAGTTTCATTTGGGCGGCACATCTGGAACGCATGGAATACATGTTCGGTGATCGTTCCTATCGCTACCTCTTCATCGATGCCGGGCATGTCTGCCAGAACCTTTATCTGGCCGGACATACGATGAATATCGGCGTCTGTGCGATTGGCGCCTTTAACGATGATGAGATCAATGCGCTCCTTGGTCTTGACGGACAGCAGGATTTTGTCGTCTATGCGGCACATGCCGGCAAGCTGTAAAATATAATCTGGAATAAGATTCCGCCACCTCGGCGGATGGCGGGCGCAAACGGAAATTCCAGGCAGTGAGGGGACATCTCCTGCCTCGTTGCGAAATTTTGAACAATGGCGTTAAAGGGAAGATAAACACACCGGAGACCATCTGAAAAGATGGTCTCTTTTTAGCGAAAAGAAGGATTTCATCTAATTTTTTCGAATAAGAACAGGATAGGAAGTGGATGGATATGAAAGAGGTAAAAACACCAAAGAAGCCCATGCTGTTCTACTATGCGATGACATTGCTGGTCATACTGCTCTTCAATTCGCTCGCAAAGCCGTATTTTGATGAGCTGAAGATCGAGCAGGTCGATTATGGAACCTTCATGAATATGACAACGGAACAGCAGATTGGCAAAGTGGAGATCCAGGATAATCAGATCCTTTTCACCAACAAGGATAATACCAAGACCTATAAGACAGGCATCATGAACGATCCGGAGCTTACTGCCCGGCTGCATGATTCCGGCGTGACCTTTTCCCAGGATATCAAGGAAAAGGAATCGCCCTTTATGAGTTTTATCGAGACCTGGATTCTGCCGCTGCTGATTTTCTTTGCAATCGGTCAATATATGAATAAGAAACTCATGGAACGGGCCGGCGGTGATAATTCCATGATGTTCGGGCTGGGGCGCAGCAAAGCCAAGGTCTACGTTCCCTCTTCAGAGGGCATTCTGTTCCGCGATGTAGCTGGCGAGGATGAGGCCAAGGAAAACCTCTCCGAAATCGTTGATTATCTGCACAACCCGGGAAAATATTCCACAATCGGTGCCTCTATGCCGAAGGGCGTGCTGCTCGTGGGGCCTCCGGGCACCGGGAAGACCATGCTGGCCAAGGCTGTTGCCGGTGAGGCGGAGGTACCCTTCTTCTCGATTGCCGGTTCGGAATTCGTGGAGATGTTCGTTGGTATGGGAGCTTCGAAGGTGCGTGATCTCTTTAAACAGGCCAAGGAAAAGGCACCCTGTATCGTTTTCATCGATGAAATCGACGCAATCGGCCAGAAACGCAATGGCAATGCGATGGGCAACGATGAACGGGAGCAGACACTCAATCAGCTGCTCACGGAAATGGACGGCTTTGAAGGAAACAATGGCGTCATCATTCTGGCGGCAACAAACCGGCCGGAGTCTCTGGACCCGGCACTGCTGCGCCCTGGCCGCTTTGATCGCCGGGTACCTGTGGAACTGCCGGATTTGAAGGGGCGTACGGATATACTGACGGTCCATGCTAAAAAGGTGCGCATGGACGAGAGCGTGGATTTCCATACCATCGCCCGGATGGCGGCCGGAGCCTCTGGTGCCGAGCTTGCCAATATCATCAACGAGGCGGCCCTGCGGGCGGTACGGAATCAGCGCCAGCAGGTGACACAGGCCGATCTGGAGGAAAGCGTGGAGGTTGTCATTGCCGGTTATCAGAAAAAGAACGCGATCTTATCCGATAAGGAAAAACATACGGTGGCCTATCATGAAATCGGTCATGCACTGGTAGCGGCCCGGCAGAGCCATTCCGCTCCGGTGCAGAAGATTACCATCATTCCGCGGACCTCCGGTGCGCTCGGCTATACGATGCAGGTTGAGAAGCAGGACAAGAACCTGCTTTCCCGGGAGGAGCTGGAAAATAAGCTGGCGACGCTTACCGCTGGACGCGCAGCTGAGGAAATCGCCTTTGGTCAGATAACGACGGGTGCCTCGAATGATATCGAGCAGGCCACGAAGCTGGCCCGGGCAATGATTACCCGATACGGCATGAGTGAGGACTTCGATATGGTAGCGATGGAAACGGTCACGAATCAATACCTGGGCGGAGATACATCCCTGGCCTGCTCACCCGCAACCCAGAAGGACATTGACGAAAAGGTCGTCGCGCTTGTAAAGAAGCAGCATGCGGCAGCGAAGCAGATCCTGTTGGAAAATCGTGCGGCGCTTGACCGTCTGGCAGCCCATCTCTATGAAAAGGAAACCATCACAGGCGATGAGTTCATGCGGCTTTTGGATGAGAGCGGGGCTGCAAAAGAAAACTGACAGGCTCGCAGGCCTGTCAGTCGAGATGCAATAGAGCGATTCATATATGGAAAAAATTCATCATTTTCATCGTCAGCTTCTTTGGATCACCATCCCGGTTCTTCAGCAGATAGTCCAAAGAAGTGGTGAAAAAGAAGGAAGAAATGGGTACGAAACGCCGGCCTTTTTTGAAATTCCCCCAAAGCAGCAGTTTTTCGTAAAGCTGTTGGAAATCCTCACGCTGTGCCTGATTCTTCTCGACAATGCGGCGCAGCCGCCAGTCCTGTTGGCAATAGGCATAGATTTCATCGATGAGCTTCGGGTCCTGGAGCCTGTCGATGTATTCCGTGATCAGGCGATTTGTCACGGTAGAACGGCGCAGTGCACGGCGCATGCTCCAGGCAAAGAGCAGAACCAGGCCCGCTAAAAATACAGCCCATATAGAATCCGTCATAAAAGTTCCTCCCGTTTTATACTGCAATCCATTGTATCATATTTTACAAGGGATTTCCTCATTTTAATTGACAACTATTCTTATTTAGTATATATTTAAAATATATTAAAAAACTAGGAAAAGAGGAGGATGTAAAATGAGATGCTTTCAGGAAGCGGTAGTTCATCGCCGGACAAACTACACTTTGGGACGGAATGTAGCGGTGTTGCCATCACAGATCATAGCGGCGGTGGAAAGAATGACCCGGGAGGTACCGTCGGCCTTCAATATGCAGTCGGCCCGGGTTGTGCTGGCCTTTGGCGAGCATCATGACAGGATTTGGTCGATTGCAATGGATGCACTGCGGGCGGTCGTGCCCGCGGATAAATTCGCGCCGACCGAAGCGAAAATCAAGGGATTTGCTGCCGCCTATGGAACGGTTCTTTTCTTTGACGAAACTTCGGTGGTTGAAAACATGCAGCAGCAATTTGCCGCCTATGCAGCGAATTTTCCCATCTGGGCCCAGCAGGCAAATGGTATGCTGCAGTTTTCGATCTGGACAGCACTGGCAAACATGGGCCTGGGTGTGAACCTGCAGCATTATAATCCGCTCATCGACGCGGCTGTCAAGGAATATTTCCAGGTACCGGCGCATTGGCAGCTCATAGCACAGATGCCGTTTGGGGAAATGCTGGAACCGCCAAAGACGATAGAGAAGCTTCCGGTGGAGGAACGGGTCCGTATTTTCCGTTAAAGCACATATACCATATAATCATGTAGTAAAAGCAGCGGCCTTGGCCGCTGCTTTTTGCGCATAAGAAAAGGACTGCCATAAGGCAGCCCTGGGGTAACAGAAGCTATGAGCGTGGGGGAATCAGGCATCCTGTTTCTGTACCTGCGCTGTATCATCAGGGGTGGTCTTGCCACTGAGCTTGGCTTGAAGGTCATCAAAACGCTTCATGATTTCCGTATGGGTATCCTTGGATATCTGCGGCAGTCCGTCAGCACCTGTAGCCGAGCTGAATTCCGCTCCGGCAAGTGCAAAGCCCTTTTCGACAGCGGCGCGCATCTGTTCCAATTTTGTCGGATCGCCATTGGCAATCTTTGATGCCATGCCGAAAATCCGATCAGCAACGGCACTGATGGAATAAGCTCCACCGTCCGAAATGGCCTTTTGGGCTTCTTCCGGTGTGGTAGCTACCTCAGGCAGGGCAAATTCGCTGGTATCAATGAGCACACCATCGAAATTCAGTTTGCCGACAAGACCATCAAGATACCCCTGCAGTTTTACATTTTGCTGCGTCATCACCTTGATCATGAGCGCCTGGCTCGCAGCGATGCCGTCCTTCAGGATACCTACCTGCTCCGTGGTAAGGCCCTTCGTATCACCTGTTGCTGCTTGTTTTGTATCCGTTGTTTTTTCCGTTGTTGTACTGCTGGTGATTTCCAGCGAAAAGGCAGCACTTTCCTCCGTGATACCAGCATTTCCGGTAGCATTTGCCGAAGTCGATTTCGTGGTTTTCCCGGCGGCGAGTGTCAGGCTTATGCTCGCCTGATTGATTGTTTTTACATCCATGTTGTATTTCCTCCTTAAAAACAAATAAAACAACAAAACATCCTTGCTTTTTCCTTGATTTCCCTTTGGTACTTATATATCGTTGATTTAAATTACCTTCTTAAGCAGTATTTGCAGGCAAAGCGGATGAAAAGGATATGTGTTTTTAACAGAACGTAGATTCGTTTCGTCAGGATGGATCGCTGCTCCTTTGCGGGAAGCACGGATTGGAATGATTTCGCGTTGCGCAACCTTGAACAATGGCGTTATAATAAATACTATACAAGGAGGCGCATCTATGAAAACCATTTATTTAGCTCAACCAAAGCACTCGTCCTGGAACCATTTTTTCAAGCCGGCATTGGGTGGCCTGTGCCTGGCATCTGCGCTGGCTTTGCTCGGACCGTTGCCGGCAGATGCTGCAGCGGCTAAGTCGATTTCTGTCGAACAGACCATACCGGTAAAAACGGAATGGAGCGAGAACTGGCAGCCAGAGGTTCGTGATACTCTGCAGGAGCTTTGTTCGCAGTATGGTAAAAACGCAGCGAACTATAAGGAGAATCGCCATCCTTATGCGGTACTGGATTTTGAGGATACCACATCCATCGGGAATGTGCAGGAACAATTGATGATCTGGCAGCTCGATCACCTGGCATTTGCAATTTCACCTGAGACAATGAAGAGCGTCTTACAGACGGGCATCTCAAAAAAAGGCCTGGAAATGACCTATGGCGCCGCAGATGGAAAGGGCCGGTCCGTACGTATCGGCGATGCCATCGAGGATGCCGCCCGTGCGTATGCGGTTCTCTATAACCAGGGCCTGATTCATACGCGTGGCAGCGTGCTTGCTCCGGAGGTAAAGGAGCAGCCGGAATATCAGGAATTTGTTGGTAAGATGCGCTGGCTTTACGATGCGGTTTCCCAAAACATGGATGCTTCTGTCTCCTGTCCCTGGGTAACATACTGGTTCACCGGCATGCACCCGCTGGATGTCTATACGATTGCCTATGATTGCGATAGCTTTTATGGTGATCCTAAAAAGGGACAGACCTGGAACACGGGAACCTATACGACTCCGATGACTGGAGCTGCGGGGCAAGTGAGCGTGTCCTATAAAAACGGGATTACGGTTACACCGGAAATGAGAGAACTGTACGCGAACTTCCATAAGAATGGCATCGATGCCTGGATTCTTTCCTCTTCTTCGACAGACGTTGTCCGTGCGGCTGTGGATTATTTTAAGATCAAGGGCGTAAGCGGCACTGCTGCCATGATGAATCAGCTGGATAAAAACCAGCGCTATACCAATGCCTATGACGATGATCTGCATCCGCAGACGCAGGGGGCTGGGAAAACGGCAACCATCAATAAAATGTTCCGCAAGCACTATAAGGGTGCCGGCCCGATTTTCTGCGCGATAGATGCGCAGGAGGATTTCAATTTTGCAACCGAATATAGGGATACAAAGGCTGTTCTCGTGATGAACCGTTGCCATGAAGATGATGCGGCACTTTGCGCTGGTATTGCGAGCTATCAGCAGGCACGTCATATTACTTTGGCGAAAGCCAATGCTGCCGGAGATGCGAAATTCCTGCTGCAGGGCCGCAATGAAAATACCGGTACACTGTGGCCGGATACCGCAACATTGCAGCTGGGACAGGAGGAGCCTCAACGCCTGTCGGATAAAGCCGAAAAGGCAGTACAACAGCTGGAAAAAGGTATGAGTATCAAAGAAGTACTGCAAAGAGATGCACATCTGAAGGAATACAAGGGCTATAAGTCAATGTAACGGATTCAAAGATATCGTATACGAAATGAAACACAAAAAGCTGTCCATTGAAGACAACTTTTTGTGTTTTTTATTTTTGGCGAAAAACAGCTTCCTGAGAGCGCGTACAAGAGTCTAAAAAGCAATCATGTATATAAGTGTATGGAAAAAACATAAAATACGTTTAGAATTGATTACACGAGGAATTATG
>CAZFPA010000037.1:0-20443 GCA_964520975.1 uncultured Selenomonadaceae bacterium
ACAGGAAAGGGAGCCAGCAGAATGCCATTAGAGATTGTACGGAATGATATCACGCTGATGGAGGTGGACGCCATCGTCAATACGGCCAATCCGCGGCCTGTGGTAGGTGGCGGGGTGGACTATGCCATTCATCAGCGGGCGGGGGCCGGTCTTTTAGCGGCACGGCAGAAAATCGGGGCAATTGCCACGGGGGCGGCTTTTATCACAGATGCTTTTGCGCTGCCGGCGCGGTATGTGATCCATACGGTCGGTCCCGTGTGGCGGGGCGGCAGCAAGGGCGAACGTGCGCTTTTACGGGATTGCTATCTTCATTCGCTGCAGCTAGCCGCAGAGCATGGCTGCACGTCGGTGGCCTTCCCGCTTATCTCCGCGGGAATCTTTGGCTGTCCGGCGGAGATTGCCATTGCCACGGCAGTGGATGCCATTCGCAGTTTTTTGCAGCAACAGGATATGGAGGTCTATCTCGTCGTGTTTGATCGGAAATCCTTCCAGCTTAGCGGCAGCCTGTTTCAGGAGGTAGCGGATTTTCTCGATGAAAATTATGTTGCGCAGGCTATGGTGGAGGAATACCAAATCGATGGGAACCTGCCGTATCCTGGCAGGCGCCGGCAGGAGGCCGCACTCGATGCGGTGCCTGCCGAGGGACGGGCGCTGGCCCATCTGCTGGATGAGGTGGGGGATACGTTTTCCGAATCCCTGCTGCGCCTTATTGTCAGCCGGGGCCGGACGGAGCCGGAGGTATACAAGCGGGCCAATGTCGATCGGAAACTTTTTTCCAAGATCCGCAACAATCCGGCGTATCAGCCGAGCAAGGCAACCGCGCTGGCTTTTGCGGTGGCGCTGGAGCTGAATCTGGATGAAACCAGAGATTTCATCGGGCGGGCTGGCTACGCGCTTTCCCCCAGCAGCAAGGCGGATATCATTCTGGAGTATTTCATCCGGCGCGGTGAATATGATATTTTCATCATCAATGAGACCTTGTTTGCGTTTGCCCAGCCAACACTGGGGTGTTAGATTCTTTGCAATGTCGTTTTCTATGCGACCATCGGCGGCTCTGTTTCTTGTAGAATGAAGACAACAAAGAAATGGAGGCGCAGTAAAATGAAGAATTTTGTAGAGATTGTATTCATCCTGGATCGCAGCGGTTCGATGCAGGGGCTGGAAAAAGATACGATTGGCGGGTTCAATGCCCTGCTGGCCAAGCAGGGCAAGGGGGAGGGACGGGCGCTGGTGTCGACGGTGCTGTTTGATGATACAGCAGAGGTGCTGCATGACCGGGTGCCGCTGGAGCAGGTGCCCCGGATGACAGAAAAGGAATATTATGTTCGAGGCTGTACGGCGCTGCTCGATGCCATGGGCGGAGCAATCCATCATATCAGCAGTATCCATAGGTATGCCCGTCAGGCGGAGCGGCCGGCCAAGACGATGGTTATCATTATCACGGATGGGATGGAAAATGCCAGCCGGCGTTATCGCCTGGGGCAGGTAAAGAACATGGTGGAGCGGCAGAAGGAAAAATACGGCTGGGAATTTCTGTTCCTGGGGGCGAATATGGATGCCATCGCTACGGCGGCACATGTAGGTATCGACGCCGATCGGGCGGTGACATATGCCTGTGATGCGAAGGGGACTGCATTGAATTACGAAGTGGTCGCAGAGGCTATTCAGACTGTACGCTGTGCGGAGCCGATTGCCCCGCAATGGAAAAAGCGGATCGATGAGGACCGGCGGAGCAGAAAGAATCTTGTCAGATGAAACTCAAAAGACTTCCAATGTCCTGTTGATGCAGGATGCACAAAAAATAGGATGTGCCCAAAATGATTTCTCATTTTGAACGCATCCTATTTTCGTTCGATCAGTAGGCTTGCTGGGCTTCCGACGGCGGAACATGTCCGGCGGCGTAGTCGAGCTTATTGTGCTGACTGCACTTTACCAGCAGCTTGCCGTAAAGCTCTTTCCATTGCGCTTCGCTGTGCGCTGCATTTTTGCGGAGTGTTTCAGCAAACTGCGTATTCGTCTGGTTTTTGCTCGCGAGGACAAGGGATTGTCCTTCGGTTTCCAGGCGCTTGGCGGCCTGCTGCACTTCAGGGTTGATGGATGAATCGTAGCCAACGGAGAGGGCAGCTACCTGCGAGTAGGTCCACCATGGTTTGGTCGGGTCGTAGGTGTTTTTATCAACCTGCTCATAGCCCTGCGGCATAGGTGCAACGGCCAAAGGAATGAATGGATTCTCACGAGCGGTGTTCAGAGATATCCAGGCCAGCGGGGCCGGCAGGGCGCTGTTCACCTGCGAGATCCAGGTATAGCCGGTGATTGCAGAAGCAATGGAGCGCTCATTGGATATTGATTTATAGCGGTACGGGCAGGCAAAGGAACCCGCGGATGGCGCCTTTGTCATATCGAATTCTGTTCCTTCATAGGCATCGCGGTGGATTGCAATCAGTGTGTCCAGTGTCAGCGGCTTGTCGGGTTTCACGGCAAACGGATAGGCGCGGGTTTCATATCCCTCGACCTTGGCTGGCAGCTGCAGGGATGGTGCCAGCAGGCTCATGGCCCGCCATACACGGCGCAGGGCAAAGTACGGATGGAAATCTTCTTTGGCTTTGAGCGATTTCAGCCAGTCGAGCTGGCCCGTGGTTTCATCATAGGCAGCCCAGCCCAGGTCCTTAAGCTTGTCTGGCAGAGCCGGATTGAAAACCTGATCGGGATTCTGTGCTGAGATATCGCGGATGCGGAACTGGTTCGCAGCGACGAAGATCTCTCCGTCAGGAACGCGCTGCGCAACCCACAGACCGCCAATTCCGGTAGGAATCGGCTGCATTTCAAATACCCAGCCTTCATTCTGATCGGCAACCAGCAGGGTTTCACCGGTTCCATAGAGACCATAGGTATCGACGAGCTTGCCCATGAGGTCTACGGCCTCACGTGCAGTACGGCAGCGCTCCAGCGCAACACGTGCGAGCTCGGAGGAGTAGAAAAGCCCTTCGCCGGCTTTTACCGGACGGTTTTCGAGCCAAAGCGAATTGTTGGTGCATTCGCCGAACATCAGGCCATGTTCGTTCATTACGGCATAGTCGCTGTCGATATAGGCATAGGTATGGGCGACTTCCGGAATCTTTCCGAGCGGCGTGGTCTTTGTCAGCTCGGGAAAGTTGTAGCCGGGAGCACGTTCCGGCGCGTTCAGGCGCGGGGTGACGACACAGTTGTAGTAACGCAAAACAAGATGCTCTCCCCATCTGCAGGTGCGGGCAATGCGTTGCCAGTCATCGCCTCGTTACAACGCAGATGGAAAGGATTTCACGTTGCGGAATCCTGAGCAATGGCGTTATAATATGGAATATAGTGTTAATAAACATGATTATATAATTCGCGTTGTAGTTTAATATTCTTGCTATGCGGCCGGACTTTTGACTCGTATTTTTATTGTAAGGGGTGTGTGTTCATGAAAAAATTAGCTTCAGGGATGATGACCGTCGTGTTTTTGTTTGCACTTTCGGTCAGCTGTCTTGCGCAGGAGGCAACTCCCGAGGTAATGCAGCGTTGGTTGGAACCTGTATTGGGAGACTGGTACAGTACCAAAGGAAATCTGGCTCTGACGGTTCAGGAGGATGCTATCAATGGCTGTCCTATATTAGGTGGTTCTGAGCTTGGGATGCTTTATCCGTCGTCAGGTACACTGCGGATTGCGGAGGGCGATCACGTGCGCAGTATGAAACTCGAGGTGTTCGGCAATGATATGCACCAGTATCTGATTGTCGACGATACGCTGGCTTTGCGCCGGTCGCTGCAGGCAGAGCATTTTGAGTCGATGGGCGGTATTTACCTGGGCATGACCGAGGAAGAACTGCTGCATTATTATGGCAAGCCGGACAGTCGGACGCAGGACAATGGGATGGTGCGCTGGGAATACAAGGCGGATAAATTCGCGGTGATATTCAAGAGCAACATTGTTGTCGGGGTTCGTCTGTATGCGGGATGTGATCGGCATTTTGACCGTTCGGGCCTGGGCGCGGCGGACGCACCGGAGGCTTATGCAGAGAAATATGGCATGGCGGAGGTGCCGGTTGTGCCAGCACGGGAGAACGGCGTTTCCGTACATGCTTCGATTGGTTCCGGGGAATATATTTTCTTTACGGCTGATTATGTGCAGCTGTCGGTCTATGATTCATGGCTGTATTCTTGATACGGTAGAGATAAAGGAGAGTGTGATTTATGAGAGAGAAATTGGCAGGTATGGTGCTGGGAGCCGTTTTGCTGACCGGACTGGCGGGGAGTGCGCAGGCGGCCGCGGTAGCAGCGGCGCCGGTGACCGAGGCCGATGGCCCGCGGATGGTCAGTGCGGAGCCTGTGACGGAAAAAAGCGGTCGGGCACCGGCAGCACCTACATTGCAAAAGCCCAAGGCATTGAAGCCGGGGGACTGCATAGGGATTCTTGGCCCGGCTACGCTGGCCGGGGACACAGATTTTTCCAAGGCTGTGGAGCTTCTGCACAAGCTGGGCTATCGTACGAAGATGGCGCCTTCGGCTACGGCGACCTGGGGCTATTTTGCCGGCACGGACAGCCAGCGGGCGGCGGATATCAATCATTTCTTTGCGGATGATAGTGTGCAGGCTATTCTCTGCCTGCGCGGCGGCTATGGCGCATCCCGGGTGCTGGATCGGCTGGATTATGCTGAGATCGCGAAACATCCGAAGCTGTTCATCGGCTACAGTGATATCACCGCACTGCATGCGGCCTTGACGCAGAAGAGCCATATCGTGACCATTCATGGGCCGATGCTTACGAGCTTTAAGGCAGAGTATTCGGACTACACTGTGCAGAATTTTGCCAAGGGACTTACCAACACGCAGGCACCGGGTCCGGTGCCGATGCCGGTGGGGCAATCGATGCAGACCGTGGTTCCCGGAAAGGCTGAAGGGACACTTATCGGCGGAAATCTCACGATCATCAATTCGCTGGTGGGGACACCCTCGGCTATTGATGGCCGTGGCAAACTGCTCTTCATCGAGGAAGTCGGTGACGCTCCTTACCGGATTGATCGTGCGCTGCAGCAGTTATGGCAGAGCGGTCTTTTGCAGCAGGTGAACGGGATTGTTTACAGCGAGTTCCATGATTGTACGGATGATGTGGCTCCGGGGGATTTCACCCTGGATGAGATCCTGGCATATTATGGCCGGCTGGCTGGTGTTCCGGTGATGAAGGGGTTGCCGGTGGGCCATGCTCCAGATAATTATTTTTTACCTTTGGGAACGCATGCGGTGATGAATGCCGGCAAAGATGGTAACGCTGAGCTGATTTTAGATGAGGCTTATGCGAAATAGGAATAGATCGCTTTGAAAAACTCCCTGCAGCTGCGGGGAGCTTTTTTTATGAAAAAATTCTTTTGACAGGATATTCAGGAAAAAGGGTGAATATTATTGATATACGATTTTACGGGTGATGGAATGATTTTTTAAGGCAGGAATTCTGTATATAGGGGAGCGGCGCTTATGGAAACTGTGATGGAGCAATTTCAGAGAAGACCCAAGATCATTCAGGATCAGCTGCGGGGGTATGCGATTGCCATGATGCTTACGGCAGCAGCCTTGTCCGTCAATGAATTCGTTATCGGCATGATTGTGAGCAACATACTTGGTGCGGCGGCTTTTACCACGGTGGCGGCGTCCCTGCCGGTCTATGGTGTCTGCAGCTCTGCGGCGGCTTTTTTCGGCGTAGGCGGCGGTCTGATCTGCGGACAGGCACTGGGACGGATGGATCGTAAAACTGCCCGGCAGATTTTTTCAGCGGACGTGTATATAGCATTGACTACGGGCGTCCTGGCCATGGCACTGGCCATTCTGTTCATGCCGCAGCTCAGCAGCCTGCTGGCTTCTGGCGATGTGGAGAATACAGCCAGGCTGGAGCGGTATCTGCGGTATCTTTTGCCGGGGGCACCGCTGGTGATGCTGATGACGGTACTGTCTAAATTCCTGACGCAGTCGGGGAGTCCTTCGCTGGCAGCCCGGCTGCTGATTCTGGCGAATGCGGTGAGTGTCATAGGTACCTATGTATTGCTGAAATTCTGCGGCTTTGGTGTCGAGGGGGCGGCATTAGCCATCAATCTTGGCTATGTATCCGCCGTGGTGGTTTTTATCAGCCTGCTGCTGCGCAGCCGCCTGTCCTTGCGTTTCGTGCGTGCTGGCCGGAGGGAGTTCTCCCAGCTTCGGCATGGTGTGCCGGCAGGGCTTTCAGCAGGTTCCATGTTTTTCTGGTTCATGCTGCAGGTTTACTGCATGAACCGGCTGGCCTATGAGGGAGCAGGGCAGACGGGCATGGCCCTGCATGGCGTGTGTCTTGGCGTGAACAGCATTCTGAGTGTTATCCTTTACGGTATCGTTGATGCCATGATGCCCATGCTGGCGGTTATGAGCGGAACCAAGGATTCCCGGGCCCAGGGGTTCATTCTGAAGCGGTGCTATGGTCTGGCCTTTGTTTGTGTTGGCGGCTGTGCCCTGCTGCTGGGACTGTTTCCCGATGTTGTGTTTGCCGTATACGGCATGTCGGATCCGTCGCTGCTGGTGCCGGGGCGCACCGCCCTGCGAGTTTATCTGACCGGCTTCTGCGGAACGGCAATGATCGTATGTTTTCAGCTGCACCTGGCTTTTTTGAAACACAATGTTTTTGCCAATTTCGCCAGTTTCCTGAAAAGCGCGGCCATCGTGCTGCCTTTGGGCAGTATCCTGGTACCCGTATACGGTCTGAATGGCCTGTGGATTTCCTATATGATCAGCGGGGTGGCAGCTCTTTGCATTGTGATGGCCTATACCGGCTGGCTGGCCCACAAATCGAAGGGAGAGCTGGCGACGGTTTTCCTGCTGCCGCGGCCGAAGACCTGTGAAATGCTGGATTTTACCGTAGATTGCCGGATTACCAAGGAGATTGCGGCATTGTCTGCCGCGGTGATCGAGCAGACCAAGACCTTTGGTTTGAATGAAAAGGCCCGGGAATACATCGGCCTGGCGGTAGAGGAGATGGGGCTGCTGCTGCAGCAGATGAACGAGGGAAAATCCCATGCCCTGGATGTATTGATCTATCGGGAGAAACAGGGGACCCGTGTAGTTTTCCGGGATCTGGGGACGCCGCTGAATGTGATGGAACAGGAGCACCTGGATCGTCCGCTTTCCGGGGTACGGATGCTGCGGATGATTGCCGATTCTGTTTCCTATGAACGTGTACTGCTGATGAATCAGCATACCTTTTGCCTGAATTCTGATAAATGAGAGGATGTATACATGAAGGAAAAACGTATTTACTTTTTAGACAATCTGAAATCCGTAATCATTTTAACCGTAATTTTTTTCCATGCGTCTCTTACCTATAAAATCGATGCGCCGGTCTGGTGGTATGTGCTTGATACAAAACGGGTGCTCATGGCCGATATTTTCCATGTATGGGCGGATGTGTTCATCATGACCATCATGTTTTTCATTTCGGGTTATTTCGCCCTGCGGTCATTGGAGCGCCATTCGCCGGGAAGTTTTTGGAAGGGAAAATGGCTGCGAATCGGCCTGCCCTGGATTGTAGGCACATTACTGCTGGCACCGCATGTATCCTATATCATGGTGGCCAGCCGGGGCATGGAGATTCCCTCCTATATTGAATTCTACCGCACCATGTTCCTGGGCATCTGCTATCAGCAGTCCCAGTATTGGTACCTGGGGGCCCTGATGGCACTGTATCTGATACTGGCGGTGATTTGCCGGGTACAGCCCAGGTTTTTGCAGGCTGCGGCTGGCAGCAGCCCATCCAAAGGGCTCCTGTGGCTGTTATGGCTGCTGGGAGCAGCGGGAATCTGGCTCATCAACCAGGTATATACGGATGATACCTGGACCTATTATCTGGCCTATATCCTGCAGCTGCAGCCGACCCGGGTGCCGATGTATGTGATATATTTCTTTCTGGGGGCTTATGCCTATCGGCAGCGCTGGTTCACCGAGGCCGGCTACATTCCGAGCTGCCGACGCTGGGTGCCCGCTTTTCTGGTATTGTCAGCTGTCTATGTCTGGATGAAGATCGGGCTGGCAGCACAGCTGGATCCGGCAGCATTCACAGCAGTCAATGCCCTGCTGCATTCCCTGTTCTGCCTGGTTGCTGTATTTACACTGCTCAGCGTGTTCCAGCGCTTTTTTTCGGGCACAGGGCGCCATTGGGCAGAGCTGGCGATGCTTTCCTATCCTATTTATTTTGCCCATCAGAATATCGTGCAGGAGATGGCCTGGCTGGTGCGCCCGCTGGAGACCAATGCCTTTGTAAAGTATTTTATCGTTTGCGGGGCTTCGCTTGTGCTATGCTATCTGGTGAGCCGGTATTTCCTCATCTATCTGGCACCCTTTCGCACCGGACAGAGAAAAAAATAAAGAAAAAACGACCATAAAAAAATCCCGGCGGATTGAATTCTGCCGGGATTTTTCTTTAATGGACCTCGAAGGGGGAGCGAAAAGCCATGGTGATGTCCCGGATTTCGCATTCACCTTCGATGTAGGGACGATACATTTCGTAGGGATCGCCTGCGCCCAGGGCACAGCCGGAGCAGGTTTCGCAGCCATCGACGCAGCCCAGGCTGTGCCGTACGATTTCCTCGCGTTCCTTTTTCGTGGTATCTTTGATAAGCAGACTTTTCATGATGTGAGACTCCTTTCGGAAGCAGTTTCTTTTATTCTACATCATTCTGCTATGGATTTACAGGGCGGATTTTTTCGAAAAAGCGCTTTGTAGGCGCTGCAGACCAGCTTGCAGCGTGCTCCAGGGGCAGGCCGCATTGATGCGCTGAAAGCCCTGGCCCTCTGGTCCGAAAATCGATCCGCGGTCCAGCCAGAGCCGGGCTTTTTCCCGAATGCGGCGGTCCAGTTCATCGTCCGTGAGGCCGCAGCGGGAAAAATCCAGCCAGAGCAGATAGGTTCCCTCGGGTTCGATCAGTCGAACCTGGGGGATTTCTTTTTGCAGGAACTCCCTGGTGCGGCGGATATTTTCATCGAGATAGGCATTGAGCGCCTTCAGCCAGTCGGCACCATAGGTGTAGGCGGCCTGGCTTGCAAAGAGCCCCAGGGCATTGGGCTGGCTGTAGCCGACAGCGTTGATTTCGCGGCGCAGTTGGCGGCGGAGATCGGGATTTTCCACAAAGATGTTGGAGAGCTGCAGACCGGCCAGGTTGAAGGTCTTGCTGGGAGCGGTGCAGGTGATGGTACGGGCTGCGGCCGCAGGGGACAGGGAGGCGAATACCGTGTGCGGGTGGTCCGGCCGGGTGAATTCATGGTGGATCTCATCGGCTACGACGAGCACCGCATGGCGCTGGCAAATCTCATGGATGGCTTCGAGTTCCTCGCGCCGCCAGACGCGTCCTGTCGGATTCTGCGGGCTGCAGAGCAGGAAGAGCTTTACCTTGTGCTGGATAATTTGCTGCTCAAAATCGGCAAAGTCGATTTCATAACGGCCGTTTTTCAGGATCAGGGAGCTGTTTACCAGTGTGCGGCCATTCGCTTCAATGGCGGCGCTGAAAGGATAATAAACAGGCTGTTGTATCAGGACGGCCTCACCGGGTCTGGTGAAAGCACGGATGCAGGCACTGATGGCAAATACGACACCGGGCGTGAAGAGAAGTGAGGCGCTGCCTGGTGCCCATTGATGGTGGGCGCGCATCCAGGCCTGCAGGGCCTGCATGTAATCGGCCTTGGCGTCTGTATAGCCAAAGATGCCGTGCCGGCTGCGGCGTACCAGCTCGTCAATGACCGCCGGCGGCGTCGGGAAGTCCATATCAGCCACCCAGAAGGGCATTACATCTGGATGCTGGCCCCGCTCAACGGCGAAGTCGTATTTGAGGCTGTTGGTGTTGGTGCGATCCGTGATTTTGTCAAAATCAAAGGTGGTCATGGAAATCATCCTCTCTAGTATTCCTGCAGAGCCTGGGCGAGATCGGCAATGAGGTCCGCCGGGGCCTCGATGCCAACGGAAAGGCGCAGCAGGCAGTCGTTCACGCCGGAACGGGCCAAAAGCTCGGCAGGGGATTCCTTGTGTGTCTGTTCAATGGGATAGGTGAGCAGGGTTTCCACGCCCCCCAGGCTTTCCGCAAAATAGATGAGCTGCAGTCGGCCGAGCATCGCCTGCGCCAGGGCAGCCGAGGTTACCTTGAAGGAAAGCATACCTCCATCGCCTGTGGCCTGCCTGTGCTGGAGCGCAAAACCCGGATGCCCGGGGAGACCGGGGTAATATACCTGTGTGACGGCTGGCTGTCGCTGGAGCCAATGCGCAATTTCCAGCGCATTGGCCGCCTGGCGTTCTACCCGCAGCCCCAGAGTCTTGATGCTGCGCAGCATCAGCCAACTGTCGAAGGGCCCCAGGCTTGCCCCCTCTGATTTGTAGATGAGATCCAGGGGCTCAATGAGTGCAGGCAGGTCGCGGCTGACGATGAAGCCGGCGACAACATCGTTGTGGCCGCAGAGATATTTTGTGCCGCTGTAGACCACGAGGTCGGCGCCGAGCGTGAGCGGCTGCTGGAAATGCGGCGACAAAAAAGTATTGTCGACGATGAGTATAGCATGCTGTGCATGGGCCAGAGCCGCCAGGGAGCGGATATCACTGATTTTCATCATGGGATTGGAAGGCGTCTCGATGAAGATGCCGCGAGTTTCGGGGCGAATGTGCTGCCGGACCAGTTCCGGTTCCGCGGTATCTACGTATTCAAAAGTAATGCCGTAGCGGCTGTAGACCTGATTGCAGAGGCGCGCGGTCCCGCCGTAGAGATCTTCGGAGAGCAGCACGTGATCGCCGGGGACAAAGAGCTTCAACAGGGCACCAATGGCAGCCATGCCGGAGGAAAAGGCCCAACATCGGCGGCCACCGTCCAGCAGCGCCAGCGTCTTTTCAAGCTCCTCGCGGGTCGGGTTCAGGACGCGGCTGTAATCGTAGCCGGTGCTCTGCTGGAAGCCGGGATGACGGAAGGTGGCCGTCTGATAGATAGGCTGGCTGATGGCGCCGGTCCGTTCCTCATATCCCTGATGTCCATGTACCTGTAACGTGGTTTTTTCCATATAGATATTCCTCCTCCTTGTTGCAGCTGCCTTTTGGCAATGCTGTATGCAGCGCACGCTCTATCTGAGGGATACTTCATATCATATATGAAAAGTATGATATAGCGTTATCGACATTATACGTGCGCCTGGGAACTTTGTCAATAAAAGAAGAGCGAGTTTCTTTATTGCAAGGGAAACAATTGTGTTTTTACAAAATTCATACTTGACATACTAAAAAACTATGGTATTATTATGGACAAAGCATTTACAAAGAAAAACATATATGAAAAGTATGCTTTTAAGCGATGCCGCAGTATCTGGAAGAAACGGCATACAGGATAGGGAGGAATGCTATATGGCACAGACAAAAAAGGAACTGGTACAGGCAGCTTTGGAACAGAAGGCGGTGGACCGGGTACCGGTGGGGTTTTGGTTCCATTTTCTGGCGGACCCGGAAAAGCAGGATGCGCTTGCGGACCCGCAGAAGGCTGCGGCGAATATCGCCGGGCATCGCCGCTTTTATGAGGATTTTCAACCGGATTTTGTAAAGATCATGAGCGATGGTTATTTCGGCTATCCGCATCCAGGACTGGCCAGGGTGAAAACGGCCGCGGATCTGGGCCGGCTGGAACCATTGGGAGACCGGCATCCCTGGATTGACGCCCAGGTGCAGCTCGTACAGCGCCTGCAGCAGATTTTTGGCGCGGAGGTGCTGAGCTTCTATAATATTTTTGCTCCCGCCCGGGTGCTGGAGTGGTCACTGCCTGCGTATACAAAAGAATTGCTGGGGGATTTCATTCAGCAGGATAAGGCGGCCGTAAAGCGGGGGCTGGGAGCCATTGCCCAGGATATTGCGGCGCTGTCCCGGCGGTTGATTCAGGAGGGCGGTGCCACTGGTATTTATTTCAGCGTACAGAATATCGCGGATGTGCGCATTGACCGGAAAGCTTATGCGGAGGTGTTTGCCCCGGGAGAGCAGTTTATTCTGCAGACGGCCAATAAGGCCAGCCGGTACAATATCCTCCATATCTGCGGCTATGAGGGGCATCATAACGATCTGCACTGGTATGAGGACTATGAGGCGGCAGCCTATAACTGGGCGGTGGCGGTAGAACAGCTGCCGCTGGAAAAAGGCCGGGAAATCTTCCATGGCCGGACGGTGCTGGGCGGCTTTGCCAATACGGCTGCGGGCATCCTTTCTGCCGGTGATGAAAACGCCATCAAGGCAGAAACCCATAGGCTGCTGGCTGCGGCTGGCAGCCAGGGGGTAATCCTTGGCGCGGACTGCACGGTGCCGGGCGATATTCCCTTCCGTCATCTGGAATGGGTACGTGAGGCTGCGGCTGAGCAGCTGTAAATGAGAAGAAGAGGAGAGTGGAGTATATGAAGCTGGGAAAAGCAAAGAAAATTTTAGGACTTATTTTAGCGGTTATGGTAGCAGCAGGAGCTGCGGGCTGCGGCAAGCAGGCGGCAAAAGATGGCGATGGCGCCAGGGTTGTGCGCATTGCGCATACCCAGGCCTATGTGCCCTATGATTTTGTGAATGAACAGGGGGAATCCGATGGCTTTGAGGTGGCGGTGATGCAGGAGGTGGCCAAGCTTTTGCCGCAGTATAAATTCGAGTTCGTGCCTACCTCAGACGATGATCTGCTCATCGGTGTGCAGTCGGGAAAATACGATGCCGGCACCAAGGGGGCCTGGTATACAGAGCAGCGCAAGGATAAGTTCATCTTCCCGAAGGAGCCGATTTCAGCCAGCATCATCGGGCTGACCTTCCGCAAGGAAAATGCGGGGCAGATCAAGGATATGGAATCCTTTGCAAAGTTCAGCGGCAAGCTGGTGCCTATTGCGCCGCAGAACGCCCAGTATAATGTGGTGGAGGGCTTCAATAAGGAGCATGGGGATACGCCGGTGAAGCTGGTGTCCTCGGAGGAGTTCAATCTGGCCGATGCCTATACCTGGGTGCTGGAGGGGCGCTATGATGCCTATCTGGATATTGAGCTGAGCTATAAGAACAACGTGGAAAAGGAGAGCGGGGCCTATCACCAGTTTGCGGACAAGCTGAGCTATGTACGTTATAAGGCGATTCCGACCTATCCGCTTTTCAACAAGAAGGATAAGCAGTTCGCGGAGGATTATGATAAGGCCATCAAGCAGCTGAAGGAAAATGGCACCTTCCAGGAACTGGAGCAGAAGTATTTTGGCGAGGACGTTTTCCAGTACGTCAAGGACTGAGCAAAGGGGGGATTGTTATGGAATGGCGGCCATTTTCACCGGAATATCTGCTGGAGGTGCTGCCGGTGCTGCTTCCCTTCCTGGGAGTGACGCTGACCGTCACAGTGGGAACCATTGTCTTTGGTTCTTTGCTGGGCGGGCTGCTGGCCTGGGCGGGGAAGAGCCGCTCCCGTCTCCTGGCGGTGCTGTCCCGCGTGTATATCTACATCATCCGCTGTACGCCTTCCATTGTACTGCTGTTCATTGTGTTCTACGGGCTGCCGAAGTTCTGCCTGGAGGTGCTGGAAACAGATATCAATGCGTATGATAAGATTTTTTTTGTAC
This sequence comes from uncultured Selenomonadaceae bacterium, assembly GCA_964520975.1. Classification (GTDB taxonomy): domain Bacteria; phylum Bacillota; class Negativicutes; order Selenomonadales; family Selenomonadaceae; genus CAZFPA01. The sequence goes on from CAZFPA010000037.1 coordinate 13,606, forward strand.
TGGTGAGCTTTACGCTGCTGTTTGCGGCGCCGATATCCGAGGTCATGCGTTCTGCCTGGGAGGCTATTGACCGGGGCCAGTATGAGGCAGCGGTAAGCATCGGTTTATCGCCGGGCCAGGCGTTTTTCCACATCGTGCTGCCACAGGCGGCTGTGGTGGCGTTGCCGAATTTCGGCAATGCAGTCATCAATCTCATGAAGGAAGGGGCCCTGGCCTATACGATCGGGCTGGTGGATATGATCGGCAAGGGACAGCTCATTATTTCCCATAATTATGGAGCGTATGCACTGGAGACTTATCTTGCGCTGGCCGCAATATATCTGGTTTTGACCGTGGGGGTAGAAAAGCTTTGCCGTTATCTGGAGCGCAGCTTTTCACCACCGCGCTCCGCAGCCTGAGGAGGCAGGAAAATGGAACTTGATTATGATTTTTTAGCCACAACGTTTCTGCTGGTGCTCACTGCGGTGCCGGTGACTTTGAAGCTTACCGCTGTATCGCTGCTGTTCTCGGCGCCCTTTGCCTTTGGCATCGCGCTGCTGCGGCGGCAGGCGCCCGGTCTGCTGCCGCGTCTGGCGGCGGCCTATGTCACGTTTATGCGCGGTACGCCTATGGTGCTGCAGATTCTGATGATCTACAGTCTGCTGCCCAGCCTGCTGAACGCTTTGTCCCAGACATTGCAGCTGGAGCTGGATGTGTTTTCGCTGGACCCGATCTGGTATGCCTATGCGGTATTTACGCTGAATACCACCGCGCTGTTTTCCGAGGTGCTCCGTTCCGGGCTGGGCAGCGTGGCCGATGGACAATTGGAGGCTGCATTGTGTGCGGGCTTGACGAAGCCGCAGGCTTATATCCATATTATCCTGCCGCAGGCTATGACGGCGGCAATGCCGAATATCTGCAACTTGACGGTTAATCTCATCAAGGGAACGTCCCTGGCTTTTTTGATGACCGTGAAGGACATGACGGCTTCGGCCAAGGTAGCCGCTTCTTATGGCTATAATTATATTGAAGCCTATATGGATGTATTGGCAGGGTATATCATCGTGTGCTCTATCGTGCAGGCAATTTTTTATTTTGCGGAGCAGCATGTGGGACGGTATCGGCTGTCCCGGGGAAAGCAGGTGTGAATATGCTGAAGGTCAGTAATGTACATAAGAAATACCATGAGAATGAAATCCTCAAGGGAGTGGATATCCAGGTGGATAAGGGAGATGTAGTGGTGATCCTGGGGCCCAGCGGCTCGGGAAAGACCACCTTCCTGCGCTGTCTGAATTTCCTGGAGCGGGCGGATCAGGGGGAGATGGATTTCGATGCAGACCATCTTTCCCTGCATGATGCCTCCAGCCGGGAGGTGGGGATGGTACGGAAGCGGACCGCCTTTGTGTTCCAGAACTATAATCTTTTCCAGAACAAGACGGCACTGGAAAATGTCACGGCAGGGCTGACTATTGGCCGGGGAATGGCCAGGGCTGAAGCAAAAGAAATCGGGTACCGGATGCTGGAAAAGGTGGGGATGGCAGAACGCAGCGGGTATTATCCCTCCCAGCTGTCCGGCGGCCAGCAGCAGCGGGTCGGCATTGCCCGGGCCATGGCGGTGGAACCGGAGGTCATCTTTTTTGATGAGCCGACCTCAGCGCTGGATCCGGAGCTGGTAGGCGAGGTACTGGCCGTGATCAAGCAGCTGGCGGAGGAAGGCAAGACGATGGTCATCGTGACCCATGAGATGAAGTTCGCCGCAGAGGTGGCAACGCATGTGGTATTCATGGCGGATGGACGGGTAATCGAGCAGGGGCCGCCCAAGACTATGTTTCTGTGCCCGAAGGAGGAAAGGACGCGTACTTTTTTGCGGCGGATTTTGCCTCAGGTAGAGTATAATATATGAAGGCAGGAAAGAAAGGGAGTGGGCAGCATGCCATTGAAAGGAAAGACAGCGCTGATCACCGGGGGAAGCCGGGGGATTGGCAGAGCCGTTGGCGAGCGGCTGGCCCGGGAGGGGGCGGATATCGTTCTTGTTTCCCGCAGCCAGGAGGGAAGTGACACAGCCGCAGCGGAGATTCGCAAGAGCACAGGGGTGAGGGTCCAAAGCTTTGCCGCGGATGTAGCGGATGCCCATCAGGCTGCGGCGGTGATGGCAAAGCTGGATCGGCTGGATATTCTGGTAAACAATGCGGGGATATGCCATTTAGCAAAGCCTTTTGCCGACTTGCCGCTGGAGGCCTGGCAGGAGACCCTGGGGGTGAATCTGCTGGGAATCGTGAATTTCACCCGGCTGGCGATTCCACTGCTGAAGCGGCAGGGAGCGGGAAAAATCGTGAACATTGCTTCTCTGGCCGGTGAGGTTGGCGGCATTGCCACGGCCGCTGACTATGTGGCCAGCAAGGCAGCCGTGATAGGGCTTACGAAGTCGCTGGCCCGGGAACTGGGACCGGATGGCATCAATGTGAATGCTGTGGCCCCGGGATTTGTCCGGACAAGTATGGCCGAGGAAATGGACATCCAGCTGGCTGCGATCCCGCTTCGCCGTATTGCTGAGCCGGCAGATATAGCTGGAGCCGTGCACTTTCTCAGCAGTGAGGATGCACGCTGCATTACGGGAATGGTGCTGGATGTGAACGGCGGATTATATATGGGGTGAGGTATGCAGGGCTGTCCGGCCAATGTCGGGCAGCTCTTTCATTTTTTAAGTATACTTTTGATTTAAATGGTATCATTGAAAAAATCTGTGCCTTCTCAAGGATTATTTAATGAATATATACAATGCGGTTAATCTTTTAAAGAATAGCATTGCTTTTATTATAACGGAGGAGTACAATGAGCTTATAGATATTTGAATATTGAGAATAATGTTAAGCTTTGGAGGTGGGAGGCAGACATTGCAGACTGAATGTGATAAATAAATACTATACATACGAAAATTATCCCCGAACAGTCCACCTTAAAAATACAAATAGTAAAAATACATGCAAATACATGGTAAAAAACTATTGACTATTGTAAACGTGTAACTTATAATAAGGTTCATTAGCATACCGAGCGCTGATACGGCATAAGAGCACTCCGTATACTGAAAATATCATGTAGGGGGAATTATTTATGAAGTTTAGTAAAAAAAGCCTGCGCATGGCAGGATTACTTCTCGGCGTAGCGATGCTCGGCAGCGTTTTTGCCGGCTGCGGCGACGAGGCAAAAAGTGATGAAATCAAAATCGGTGCCAACTTTGAGATGACCGGCAATGTTGCGAACTACGGCAGCGCAACGTTGGATGGCCTGAAGCTCGCCATTAAGGAAGCAAACGATGCTGGCGGCGTCAACGGCAAGAAGATCAATCTGGTAACTGTAGATAATAAATCCGAGGCTTCCGAGGCTGTAAACGCAGCGACCAAGCTCATTTCGGATGATAAGGTAAAGGTTATTGTCGGACCGGCTGTAACGGCGAATGTCATGGCTGAGTCGCAGGTAGCCAACGATAACAAGATTCCGGTCATCGCACCGGATGCGACGAGCCCGTCTGTTACGGTTGAGAATGGCCAGGTAAAGCCGTTCATCTTCCGCAGCTGCTTCATCGATCCGCAGCAGGGCAACGTCATGGCGGCTTTCGCAACCAAGACGCTGAAGGCTAAGACAGCTGTTATTTACATCGACTCCAGTTCGGACTACTCCAAGAGCCTGGGCCAGGTATTCAAGGAGAAATTTGAGGCTGCCGGCGGCAAGGTAGTCATGGAGGAAGCTTTCCTCGCAAAGGATCAGGATTTCAAGGCAACGCTTACGAAGATCAAGACGGCTAACGCCGATGTAATCTTCATCCCGGCGTACTATGAAGAAGTCGGCAAGATCGTTAAGCAGGCTCGTGAGCTTGGCATCACGCAGCCGCTGCTCGGTACCGATGGCTGGGATGATACGAAGGTTGTAGATATTGCCGGAGCGGACGCTCTCAACAATACGTTCTTCAGCTCCCATTATTCCGAAAAGGATAAGGATGTACAGGGCTTCATAGAGGCTTTCACGAAGGAATACAATCATGCGCCAAATGTATTTGCGGCTCTTGGCTATGATGCTGGTAAGATGCTCATTGATGCAATCAAACGTGCTGGCAGCGATGATCCAGAGAAGATCCAGAAGGCTCTTGAGGAAACGAAGGACCTCCAGGTTGGTACTGGTAAGATCACAATGGATAAGAACCACAATCCTATCAAGAGCGCTGTAATTCTGGAAATGAAGAATGGCAGCAAGGAAATGAAGGAAAAAATCGCGCCGGAAGGCTGATATGCAGGAATGGACAAAGAGGGCCGCAGAGATGCGGCCTTTTTTGCGGGAGGTATGAAAATGGAATTTACACAACAATTCGTGCAGCAGTTGATCAATGGTATTTCCCTTGGAAGTATTTACGCACTGATTGCTCTGGGCTATACCATGATCTATGGTATCATCAAGCTCATCAACTTCGCCCATGGTGATATCTACATGGTGGGCGCATATATCGGTTTTTTTGCCGTTACACAGGCACATCTTTCTATTGTGCCGGCACTTTTGATTTCCATGGTCGTCACGGGAATCCTGGGCATGGTCGTGGAAAAGCTGGCCTATAAGCCGCTGCGCCATGCACCGCGCATCTCCGTGCTCATCACGGCCATCGGCGTATCGTTCTTTCTCGAGTATACGAGCATGTATTTCGTGTCCCCGACGCCGCGTACGTTCCCGGCGGTCATGGATAACGTTTCCTTCCACCTGGGCATGTTCGTGATCAATGGGCAGCAGATGCTCATTCTGGGTATCACCTTTGTTCTCATGGTGCTGCTGACCTATATCGTACAGCGCACGAAAATCGGTAAGGCCATGCGGGCGGCTTCCTTCGATACGGAAACCGCACAGCTCATGGGCATCGATTCTGACCGGGTCATCTCCATCACCTTTGGCATCGGTTCGGCACTGGCAGCAGCTGGTGGTGTGCTCGTAGGTGTTTACTACAACTCCATCGACCCGCTCATGGGCATCATGCCAGGCCTCAAGGCCTTCGTTGCCGCTGTTCTCGGCGGTATCGGCATCCTGCCGGGCGCGGTGGCCGGCGGCGTGATCCTCGGGGTCATCGAAGCCCTGGTTTCAGGCTTCTTTTCCTCGACCTTCCGCGATGCGGCAGCATTCGCTATTTTGATTCTGGTACTCTTGTTCAAGCCTTCGGGACTTTTTGGCAAGAATACGCGTGAGAAAGTGTAGGTGGCAGCTATGAACTCTATTCGCAAAAACGATCTTTTGCTGCTGGCACTGGGTATCGTTGTATTTGCCGTACTGCAGGGCCTGATTTCGGCTCGTATCATCGGTTCCTTCTGGCAGCTCAATCTTCTGATTATCGGCATCAATGTCATCATGTCCGTGAGCCTGAATCTCATCAATGGCTATACGGGACAGTTCTCGCTGGGCCATGCGGGCTTTATGGCCGTGGGGGCCTATGTGGGTGTTGTGCTCACGACGAATTTCCATGCACCGTTTATTGTGGCGCTTGTAGCTGGCGGCCTGGTCGCAGCCTTTTTGGGCTTCCTCATCGGCTTGCCGACGCTGCGGCTGCGCGGTGATTATCTGGCGATCGCTACCCTTGGTCTGGGGGAAATCATCCGCATCGTTATCATGAACATCGACTATGTCGGCGGTGCTGCCGGGTTCAAGGGCATTCCGCATTACACGACGTTTGCCTGGGTGTTCTTCGTCATGCTCGTCACGCTTTTCTGCATCAAAAATTTTGTCAATTCCAGCCATGGCCGGGCCTGCATCGCCATTCGTGAGAATGAGATCGCGGCAGAGGCTATGGGTATCAACACCACGCGCTATAAGGTCATGGCCTTTGCGATTGGCGCCGGCTTTGCCGGTGTGGCTGGCGGGCTTTTTGCACATTGCTTCTATATAATAAACCCGTCGTCCTTTACCTTCATGGCTTCCTTCAACTACCTCATCATGGTCGTGCTGGGCGGCCTGGGGTCAATCACGGGCTCCATCGCCGGTGCTTTTGTTGTAACCTTCGTGTCGGCGGCACTCGCCAGCTGGCCGGAATTCCGCATGATCATCTACGCCCTGGTCCTGATTTTCCTCATGTTCTATCGCCCGCAGGGCCTCTTTGGTTATATGGAGATCACGGATTTCAAGTTCTTTAAGCGCTTCAAGGGAGGTCGTAAATAATGGCGGAATTACTCAAGGCAGAAAACGTTTCCGAAGTATTTGGCGGCCTCAAGGCTGTATCGGATTTTGATTTTTTCATTAACAAGGGCGAGCTTGTCGGTCTTATCGGGCCGAATGGCGCGGGCAAGACCACGGCGTTCAATCTCATCACCGGCGTGTATCAGCCGACCACGGGAACCATTGAGTTCGATGGCAAGAGCATCGTCGGTCTCAAGCCTTATCAGATCACGCAGCGGGGGATTGCCCGTACGTTCCAGAACATCCGGCTCTTTTCCGAGCTCAGTGTACTGGACAATGTAAAGATTGCGTTTCATTCCCATGTGAAATACAGTGTGGCGGAAGCCGTGCTGCGTCTGGGCCGGTATTTTTCCGAGGAGAAGGATACCGAGGAGAAAAGCATGAAGCTGCTGAAAATCTTCAAGCTGGACGGCAAGGCCCACGAGATGGCGAAGAACCTGCCGTATGGCGCACAGCGCCGCCTGGAGATCGCCAGAGCGCTGGCGGCTCAGCCGAAGCTTCTGCTGCTTGATGAGCCGGCTGCGGGCATGAATCCGCAGGAAACGCAGGAGCTCATGGAGATGATCCGTTGGATTCGCAAGGAATTCGGGCTCACGGTTCTGCTCATTGAGCATGATATGAGCCTGGTTATGGGAATCTGCGAGCGCATCTATGT
>CAZFPA010000038.1:0-20225 GCA_964520975.1 uncultured Selenomonadaceae bacterium
TGAATATTTGGTTAAGAAAATATGTCTAGTACATCGTACACGAAATAACTGGACCCAGAAGTACGCAGGAAGCCGTCCCCCGGGGCGGCTTTTTTCTGTCTGCGGGTTGTGACCCGGGCTGCGGGCGGAGCTTCATCGCTGAAGCAAAAAAAGAGACCCCAGCGGTTTCTTTGCACCGCTGAGGCCTCTTCCCATCGAAAAGAACGAACCTGTGATTTTGCAACCAGCCGGATTGCCTGAAATCAACTTTGCTTCACTTCATGCAATCGCCCGGCAGCCCGACGCGGCTGCCAACTTTCCAGCTTCCCCCAGGAACCCATTCGTCCTGAGCTCTACACCTGGAAGCTTTTCCCGCTCGCGGTTCCTGCTCCCGCTCGCTTGTTCATTCCGGAATACCCTGTTCACCAATAACAACGCTTCGGAGAATGTGCTTCTTTCCTCGCTGGCAATCCGGACTGGTGCTTTCTCACTACTTTTTGCTGGGATGCCTACTAAAGATTCTCCTCGTTCCTCATCCGTCATCGCAACCGGTTTTTCTTTTCTTTTGTTGCTTTTATTATAAAAGAAAGAGGAACAAAAGTCAACAAATTTTTCAAAAAATTCTGATTGAAATATCTGGAAGGATTGGAAGCCTTTTCCGAATGACAGCATTCCTGCGCGGGAGAAGGATTCACGGGGGTCTTTGGCGAATGTAGCAGGAGAAGGAAGGGACGAAAATGAGAAAGACGATGATTTCTTTGTGTACAGTGCTCGCACTGCTGTGCTGCCTGCTTGGCAGTGCGGCAGCCGCGGAGCTTTCACAGCCGGCACAGTCCGCATCGGCACCGGCTGCGGCCGCTCCGGAGCAGCCGGCTGCGGCAAAGGCAGCCGTGCAGCCGCAGCGCATCGCTCTGCTGACGGTGGGCCGGCTGGATATGGCCGAGCAGGCGAACCTGCAGGCCGAGCTGCAGCAGCGTTTCCATGTGCCGCTCAATGGTGTGCTCGGTGCGGTGGAATTCGTGCCGGCGGCGGATTGTGCGCAGGCTCTGGCCGCGAGCGGCTGCCGGGAGGAAAAGGACCTGTATGCGCAGCTGCCACAGCTCGCCCAGGCGATGAAGGCGGATCTGGTCGTTGTCTTGTCCGTAGGAAATTATGATTATTCAACGTATTATAATTTCTGGCAGGATGAGCTCTATACCCGCATAGATGTATCCCTGCGCATCATCGGCTATGACCGGGCGGCCAATATGCGCGTGGAGCGTCATGCGTCGCGCTTCTACAACGATACGTACACATCGGCGGTGACACTGGAATCCCTGGCGCGGGATACCCTGGATGAAGTGCTGCGGGGTACCGTGCAGCGCGATAAGGGCAGATTTTCGTTACTGGCCCATTGAGCCGCCGGATGGCAGGCTGGGGAGCGGATCAAGCTGGTGATTGTAAGGGAGGAAGTTCATGGTTTCAACAACACAAAAGCTGCTCGCGATAGCGGCACATATATCGTATCTTTTGGGCGGAGCGGGCTATCTGTTCGTGCCGCTGCTCATCTTTCTGCTGCGGCGGGATGACCCGTTCACGGCAGCGCATGCCAGGCAGGCACTCTGCGTGCAGGTGGTCATCGGTCTGCTGGGCGGCGTCGTGAGTGCGCTGATGTTCGTACTGGTCGGCTTTCTGCTCGTGCCGGTGCTGGTGCTGCTCGGTCTGCTCTGGCTCGGCTGCTCGCTGCTCGGTGCCTGGCGGGCACTGAATGGTGAGGACTACAGCTATCCGCTGATCGGCTCACTTGTAGAGCGCCTGGATGACTGATATGAATTTTATGGCCGGCGGTCAGGACTGCCGGCTGCTTCTTGGAGGAAAAATATTTTATGCAGATGCAGACTTTTGAAGAATTATACCGCCGGGTACTGGAGATGAACCGCAACCGTACCGACTTCACCTATGATCCTTCGCAGATGGACGCGCTCTTTTCGCCGCGTCCGCATCGGGTGCGCTGGCAGCTCAGCGATGTCATGACGGAGGACGACAAGACTATGGACGGGCAGCCCGTGAGCAAGGACGCGGCTGCTGTTCTGCGGGCACTGGCAGAGCACCAGGGACGGCCGGCTTTCGTGCTCGTAGCGCCGGCCTTTTATGGTCAGTTCAGTGATGGCGTGATGCCGGGAATGCTGCGCTCCGCCTTCCATAAGATGGGCTTTGACGGCTTCCTGGAGGTCGCGGTGTTTGCGGACATCCTCACCCTGCGCGAGGCGCTGGAATTCGACCGCCATATCCATACGAAAGAGGACTACATCCTCACGAGCTGCTGCTGTCCGATGTGGCTGGCCATGATCAAGAAGCAGTATGCGGATCTCATTCCACATGTGCCGCCGTCGGTATCGCCAATGATCGCCGCGGGCCGCACGGTGAAAAAGCTGCATCCGGAAGCACTCACGGTATTTGTGGGCCCCTGTATCGCCAAAAAGGCGGAGGCCAGGGAAAAGGATGTGGCCGGCGTTGTCGACTATGTGCTTACGTTCCAGGAAACCCGGCAGATTCTTGACATGCTGCAGATCGATCTCACGAAGCAGCCGAATATCACGCGGGAATATTCCTCCGGCCTCGGCCGTATCTACGCGCGCAATGGCGGGGTGAGCCAGGCGGTTGCCAGGACGCTTGAGCGTCTGCACCCGAACCGCAAAATCAGGCTGAATGCCCAGAAGGCGGACGGTGTGCCGGAATGCCGCCGCATGATCGATGATCTGGTGCAGGGCCATAGTGAGGCGAACTTCTTTGAGGGCATGGGCTGCGCGGGCGGCTGTATCGGCGGACCCAAATCGCTGCTGGACCGCGAGGACGCCCGTATCCGCGTGAATGCCTATGGGCGGCAGGCGCGCTATGAGACTCCGCTGGACAACCCCTATGTATTGAAGCTGCTGCAGTCGCTGCATTTCACTACCCTGGACAGCCTGCTCGAGGATAAGGAGTTTTTTGTCCGCAGCTTCGAATGACTTTTGTAAAAAGACAAATATGCTAAAAATAAGGACAGCTACCATATCAGCAATTGGCTGGATCTGGTACTGTCCTTTTTTTATCCGAAAAAGTTCCTGTTTTCATTTTATTTTCAAAAATATCTGTACATATTTTCGAAATGTGATATAATACAAAATACATTTAAAAGTGTAAAGTTGTAATGTAGGGACAGAAGGAGATTCTTTGTCGGGGAACAGGGAATCGGGATAAAAATCGGAAAATTCCTATAGTACAAAATGTTGGAAACAGGGGATGGAGAAATGGAAAAGAACTATGATATCGATTTGCAGCAGCTCTACCGCAAACGGCAGATCCATGTGATTCTGCCGGTTTTTTTGGTATCGGTCATTGCGTACCTGGACCGGGTCAATGTCGCGTATGCCGGCATGACCATGACGAAGGATCTGAGCTGGCTCACACCGGAAATCTTTGGAGCGGGTGCGGGAATCTTCTTTCTGGGCTATTTTTTCTTTGAGGTTCCGGGCGCGCTCATCGCAGCCCGCTTCAATGCCTGTACCTGGATTGCCCGCATCATGTTCACCTGGGGTCTTGTTTGCGGGCTCATGGCTTTCATGGACTCGCAGTTTGAGTTCTATCTGTACCGCTTCCTGCTTGGTGCCTGTGAGGCCAGCCTGTATCCGGTCATCTACGCCGTGCTGTTTCCGCAGTGGTTTCTGCCGGCGGAACGGGCCAAGGCAATCTCGCTCATGCTCACCTCGCTGCTCGTGGCCGCAATCCTTGGCGCGCCTACAGCTGGCTGGCTGCTCGATATGAATCTGTTCGGTATGCACGGCTGGCAGACGCTTTTCATCCTGGAGGCCATGCCGGCGATCCTGTTTACTTTTGTGTTCCTGTTCTGGGTCAAGGATCGGCCGTCCAAGGCCAAATGGCTGAGCGCTGAGGAAAAAGCGTATCTGGCCGATGCCTATGCGGCCGAGCAGGCACGCATCGATACGGTAAAGAAGTACACGGTGCTGCAGGCTCTCACGGACCCCAAGGTGCTGCGGCTCTGCCTGATCTATTTTCTCTGGATCGTGGGCTTCTGGGGCTTCAACTTCTGGATGCCGCAGGTGCTCAAGGGACTCTCGGGCTGGTCGGCCTCGCTTGTGGGGCTCGCGATTGCAATCCCGATGAGTGTCGCACTCGTTGCGCAGCTCTTCTGGGGCAGTTCCTCCTCGCGCAGCGGGGAGAAACGCTGGCATGTGGCGAGCGCGATGTTCCTTGGGGCTGTCGGGCTGGCAGTGACGCCATTTGTGGCGAATCCGATGCTGAGCCTTGTCTGTATCTGCATCGCGGCTATCGGTGTCTATGCCGCGATGGGCGTCTGGTGGACTGTGCCGACGACCTTCCTGAGCGGGGCGGCGGCAGCCGGAGCCACGGCGCTCATCAATTCCATCGCGAACCTTGGCGGTTATTTCGGCCCCTATCTGCTCGGGGTGATCAAGGGGCAGACGGGCTCATACGACTATGGCTACTTTGCACTGGCCGCCTGCATGCTGCTGGCCGGAATGGTCATGCTCACCCTTAAAAAGGAAACAGCCGCAGCACCGGCTATGACGGCAGCGGCTTCAGAAATGACAACAGAACAAAATTAATCCGGTTCTTTGCTGCGAAAAATGGACTGCGGCGGGAAGTGCTTTCTTTTCTTCAGGAAAGCACTTCCTGCCGCAGTTTTTTGCGTGGGCGGCAGGGCTGTATTTCCGTGTTGCGAAATCTTGAACAAGTGCGTTATAATAAGAGTGTTGTCTACTGTCATGACAATAGAAAAATAATGGAGATACGCCTATGGAAGATTTAGCGGAAAAAATACAGGAACTCAAGAAAAAGCGGCGGGCGGTGATCCTGGCTCATGTGTATGAGCCGCCGGAGATCCAGGAGATCGCTGATTTTACCGGAGATTCCTTTGTGCTGTCGCAGAAGGCTGCGGCAACAGATGCCGGGACCATTGTGTTCTGCGGGGTGCGCTTCATGGCGGAGACGGCCAATATTCTGTCGCCGCAGAAGGTCACGCTGCTGCCGGCGGAGGATGCCGGCTGCCAGATGTTTGATGACAGCCTGGAGGCCGAGGTGCGGCGCGTGCGGCGGGAGCATCCGGACGCGTTGATCGTGTCGTATGTGAACACGCCCGCGGCGGTCAAGGCGCTCAGCGATATCTGCTGCACCTCGGCCAATGCGGTCGAGGTCGTGCGTTCGCTGCCGGCGGAGCGGGAAATCATTTTTCTGCCGGATGGGAACCTGGCCTCCTATGCCAGGGAACAGACGGGCCGGAACATCCTGTGCTGGCCCGGCGGCTGTCCGGTACATGCCGGGCTGACGCTGCCGGAGCTGCTGCAGGCCAGGGCGGCCTATCCGCAGGCGCCGGTGCTCATGCACCCGGAATGTCCGGCTGAGCTTCGCCGGCAGGCGGATTACCTGGGCGGGACGATGGGCATCGTGCGCTATGCCGCGCAGTCAGCGGCGCAGGAATTCATCATCGCGACGGAGCAGGGGGTGCTGTACCCGCTTCAGCAGCAGTGCCCGGGCAAGAAGTTCCATCTGGCCTCACGGCGTATGCTCTGTGTGAATATGAAAAAGACTACGCTCGAAAAGGTCAGCCGGGCGCTCGAAACGATGGAGCCGCGGGTCGTCGTGCCGGAGGATATCCGCAGGCGCGCGGCGGCGGCACTGCAAAAAATGTTGGAAATTAAGGGCAGGTAACGAATATGCGACGTTATATGATGAATTTTTCTACTAAAAATATGATAAAGCTGCGCACGGACTGTCTGGTCATCGGCTCCGGCGTAGCCGGGCTGCAGGCGGCCAGGGCCGCGGCACAGGCCGGACGGCAGGTGCTGCTGGCGGTGCAGGATACGCTGCTCGACAGCAATACGAATAAGGCGCAGGGGGGCATTGCAGCTTCCTTCGGTGCGGATGACAATGCGGCACTGCATCTGCAGGATACGCTGGTGGCGGGTGCGGGACTCTCCAATGAGGCAATCAGCCGGCTGGTCGTCACGGACGGTCCCAAGGAGGTCGCGGAGCTCGCCGCTCATGGCGCGGTCTTTGATCGTCGGCCGGACGGCCGGCTCGCACTGGGGCGCGAGGGCTGCCATTCACGGCATCGTATCGTGCATGCACATGGAGACGCTACGGGCGCTGAAGTCGTGCGGGCTCTGCTGGCGCTTGTTTCCCAGGAGCCGAACATCGAGGTCTGCACGGACTGCTGCGTACTCGATCTGCTCACGCGGCGCGGCCGCTGCTATGGTGCTATTGCACTGCTTGAGGGAACGCCGGTGTGCCTGCGGGCCGGGGCTGTCATCCTGGCGACGGGCGGCTGCGGCCGGCTGTTCGAGCATACGACGAATCCGGAAGGCGCACTGGGCAGTGGCATCGCGATGGCCTATCGGGCCGGGGCGGAGGTCATGGATATGGAATTCGTGCAGTTCCATCCGACGGCACTCGCGCTGCCGGGCTGTCCGAGCTTTTTGATTTCGGAGGCCGTTCGCGGCGCGGGGGCTTTGCTGCGCAACGCGCGGGGCGAGCGCTTCATGCCGCGCTACCATAAGATGGCCGAGCTGGCGCCGCGTGATGTGGTGGCCCGGGCGATTTTCCGCGAGATGCAGCTTGCGGGCGAGGACCATCTCTATCTCGACGCGCGCGAAATCGCCGATGCCGCGCAAAAATTCCCCATGATTGCACGCACCTGTGCGGATTATGGCGTGGATATCGCCAGTGAACTCATTCCGATTGCGCCAGCCGCGCACTACATGATGGGCGGTGTGCATACGGATGCCTGGGGGCGGACGAGCATCGACGGGCTCTATGCCTGCGGTGAAACGGCCTGCACCGGGCTGCAGGGCGCCAACCGCCTCGCGAGCAATTCCCTGCTCGAAGGGCTGGTATTTGGGCGGCGGGCCGGCTGGAAGGCCTGTCAGGAGCTGCCGGTATTGTCCGGTGAGCCCGAGTGGGAGTACGGGGAGCTGGAGCCGGCAGATAATCTCGATCTGGCGGCCGGTACGCAGGAACTGCAGCAGTACATGAGCCGTTACCTGGGAATCCGCCGGGAGGCCGCGGGCCTTGCGGGGGCCATGGGACATTTTTCGGCGCTCGCACTGCAGTACGGGCAGCGGGCTGCTGCCACAGCGGAGCAGGCGGACTTTTTCAACCGCATCGAGCTCGGCATGCTCATGGCCTGGGCGGCTCTGCGTCGCCGGGAAAGCCGCGGTGCGCATTATCGCAGTGATTTCCCGGATACGCTGGAAACCTGGCAGTGCCATGTGACGGATACAAGGGAGCATAGTTCAAAACGGATTGGAGAGAAGCCCTATGGAATTACAGATGTTCGGAATGGACAGTCAGCTCTCGCGCTGGCTTGAGGAAGATATCGGCAGTGGCGATATAACGACCGAAGCTATCGTAGCCGGGGATGCGCGGGCCAAAGCCGTGATCCATGCGAAGGCACCGGGCGTGCTGGCAGGCGTGACGCTGGCACGGCGCGTCTTTTCCCTGCTGGACCCGCAGGTGGAGTTCGCGGCCTGCCGGACGGATGGCGATACGCTCACGGACACCTCCGTCATTGCCACGGTCGAGGGCCGGGCGCAGGCGCTGCTCATGGGGGAACGGCTGGCACTGAATCTGCTGCAGCATCTCTCCGGTGTCGCGACAGCGGCACACCGGTTGTCGGCCATTGCCGCACCGTTCGGGGCACGCCTCGTCGACACGCGCAAGACGACGCCGGGGCTGCGTACATTGGAAAAATACGCGGTGCGCGTAGGCGGTGCCGCCAACCATCGGCTGGGACTCTATGACGCCATGCTCATCAAGGACAACCATATCAAGGTCGCGGGCGGCATTGCCGAGGCAGTGCGCCGGGCCCGGTCCTATGCCTCCCACATGACGAAGATCGAGGTGGAGACCGAGTCGCTGGCTGAGGTCCGGGAAGCGCTGCAGGCGGGTGCCGATGTCATCATGCTCGACAATATGGCGCCGGAGCTCATGGCGCAGGCCGTGCAGCTCATCGACCATCGGGCGGTTGTCGAGGCATCCGGCGGCATCAATGAGCATACGCTCGCGGCAGTCGCAAAGAGCGGTGTCGATGTGATCTCTGTCGGAGCCCTTACCCATAGTGTGAAAGCACTCGATATCAGCATGGATATCGGCGATATTAAATAAACGTGGCGGACCAGTGAAATTTTTTCGCGGCATGAAGAGGAATTTTCCCTTTGAAGGCTAATATAGTAAAGATAAAGATTGGAGCAGAAGGGAAGTCTTGATATGATCAACGAAGAAATTGCTGATGCTATGATCCGCATGGCAAAGGAGGCCCGGCTCCGTGCGTACGGGCCGTATTCCAAGGCCAGTGTAGGCGCGTGTGCGCTCACGAGCGATGGTACGCTCTACGGCGGCTGCAATGTGGAAAATGCTTCCTATGGCCTCTCCTGCTGCGCCGAGCGGGTAGCTGTCTACAAGGCGGTAGCGGACAGCAAGCGCGAATTCGATGCGGTCGCTGTCGTCGCCGATACCGAGGAGCCGTTTGTGCCGTGTGGCTCCTGCTGCCAGGTCATGGCGGAGTTTGATATCCCGGAGATCATCATGGCGAATCTCAAGGGCGATATCCGCGTGCTCACGCTTAAGGAGCTTGCGCCCTATGCGGTGACGATGGGTACGAACCGCAGGCGCTGCGAGCAGGAAGAGGAAGAAGAAGAAAAATGATTTTTCGGGGCGCGGCCTTTTTGGGGGCTGCGCCCTTAAAAAATACTGGAAAAATCGCTCTGTATGGTGTATTATGAACCGTGACGGTATACTTTTTAGTAACTGTACATGAAGAAAGAGCATTACCCTGTAGATTGAAGCCTATATCCGGTGGAATAGGACTGACATAGCGAATGTTTGTGGCGCAGTGCTTCTGCGTCCCTTTGTCAGGCATCCCCGGAATGGGGATGCTTTTTTTGTTGGAGAAGGGTGAGAAAATGACAAACGAAGAGAAATATCGCCAGGTCCGCCATGAAGCGGTATGTACGGGGCTGGTGCTCGCGGCAATCATCGTATTCTGGTGCCTGGCCGGCTTTGGGGCGGCCTCCCTGGACATACGCGTGTTCCATCTGCCGCTCTGGGTCGTTACCTCCTGTATCGGGACCTGGGTATTTGCGCTCGTGCTGGTACGCATTTTGACGAAAAAGGTGTTCAAGGACATGAACCTGGAGGAGGATGACCGTGGGTAACTTATTGGAACTTTTGCCGCTGCTGCTCTTCATGGGCTTCATGGTGCTCATCAGCATCTTTGTACGCTATCAGCAGGAGCACGCGGGCTATATGAAGAACTTCGTACAGCATTATTTTATCGGGGAACGCAATCTTGGCGGTTTTATCCTCGCGATGACGACGGTTGCCACCTACAGCTCGGTGAGCTCCTTCGTGGGCGGGCCGGGCATGGCCTGGAAGATCGGTTTCGGCTGGATCTACATGGCTATCGTGCAGGTCACGGCGATCTTTCTCGTGCTCGGCATCTTCGGCAAGCGCGTGGCACTGCTGTCACGGAAATTCAACGCCGTGACCATTGTGGATATCATCCGCCAGCGCTTCCAGTCGGATCTCATTGCGAATATGTCGGCCTTTATCATCGTATTATTTTTCTGCGGCACGATGACCGCGCAGTTCGTGGGCGGCGCCAAGCTTTTCCAGACCGTCACGGGCTACAGCTATGAATTCGGGCTCATCCTGTTCGGGCTCGTGGTCGTCGTCTATACGACCATCGGCGGCTTCCGGGCCGTCGCGCTCACCGATACCTGCTGCGCCATCATGATGATGGTCGGTATCGTGCTGCTGCTCTACTATGTGCTGCAGGCGGGCGGCGGCTATGACGCCATCATGACGAGCATCGAGACGAACCATCCGGAGATGCTCGATCCGCTCTCCGCGGGCAACATGCCGCTGGGCCTCTATCTTACCCAGTGGATTCTCGTGGGCATCTGTACGATTGCGCTGCCGCAGTCCGTGGTGCGTGGTATCAGCTACAAGGACACGAAAGGCCTGCACAGTGCGATGTTCATCGGCACGATTGTAATCGGCTTCATGACCATCGGGGTGAATGCCATCGGCGTGCTCGCACATGGCGTGCTCACGGCTGATCTGGCAAGCTATGGCGGCGTGGACTATATCATTCCGCGGACCATCGTGGCGACCATGCCGCCGCTCCTGGCCGGTATTGCCATCATCGGACCGCTGGCCGCGTCGATTTCGACGATTTCCGGTCTGCTCATCGTGGCCTCCTCGGCCATCATCAAGGACGTCTATCTCCATCACAAGGAAAAACAGGGGCGGACGGTATCATCAAAGAAACTGCGCCTGCTGAGCATGGCTGCGACCGCAGTGATCGGCGCCATTGTATTCTTCATCGCACTGGTACCGCCGAGCGTGATCTGGATCATCAACATGTTTGCCTTTGGCGGGCTGGAGACGGCCTTCTTCTGGACGATGCTGCTGGGCCTTTTCTGGCGCCGGGCCAATCGCCTCGGCGCGCTGCTCTCGATGGGCGGCGGTACGGTCATCTACTGTCTTACGCAGGCGATGGGCTGGAAGTTCATGGGACTTCACCAGATCACCATCGGCATCACCTGCTCGCTGGCCTTCTTCGTCCTGGGCTCTCTGCTCGGCAAACCGGAGGATGAGAGCGTCCTGGAGATTTTCTTCCCCGGCCGGAAAAAAGAATCCGCCGAGGCAGTGCGCCTGGCGGAAAATGATGGTTGAGCCATCTGAACAATAGAAAAGTACGGCGGCAAGGCACTGAAGCCTTGCCGCTTATTTTTTTGCAGAGAAACAGGGATTTTTTCTGCCTGCGGGGGAGGATCGGCAGGGTTTGTTTTTACGGTGCTTCTGTTGCAGGCTGTTGCCCTGGATACAGCGGTTTTTGCTATTATGATACCGCTTACGTAAAGCAAAAGAGAATGTTTTGTTTGGATTTTCTGTGTTATTGTTTTGATTTGGGACTAATTTTTTATTTTCATGTGAGATTCGCTTTTTACTCAAAAATATATTGACAATTCAAAAGAATTTGCTAGAATAAAATTAAAACCGGTTACAAAACAGAAGGATGTTAGAGAGATGAGCGTTAATATTTATGATGTCGCACGGAAAGCAGGCGTTTCCTCGGCGACTGTATCCCGGGTACTGAATGGGCGGCCACATGTGCGGGAAGTGACCAAGAAGAGAGTCATGGATATCATCAATGAGATGAATTACACGCCGAATGCGCTGGCCCGCAAGCTCAGTACCGGCAATACGCTGAATATCGGCTTCCTGATCCCGGATATCGAGAATCCGTTTTTCTCACATCTGCTGAGGGGCCTGACGAATGCGGCGGAGCAGTATGGCTACAATATCTTTCTTTATGGGACAGATGACAGTGTGGAGAAGGAGCATCGTTTTTTCAGCGCGGTCAAGGCCGAACGGCTGAGCGGCATCATTGTGATCCCTGTGGATGCCAATAATGTCGAAACCTGTAAGCGGTTGCTGGACTTTGAAAAGGCCAGGGTTCCCGTCGTGCTCATTGACCGCGGACTCAAGAACTGCCGTCTGGATGGGGTATTCTCCGAGGATTTCAACGGGTCGGTAGCGGCTGTGGAATGTCTGCTGAAAGAGGGCCATCGCCGTATTGCGACCATCAAGGGGCCGGAAAATTCCCGGCCGGGAAATGAGCGCTGGCAAGGCTATCTGGCTGCTCTTGACAAGTGGGGGATCGAGCCGGAAGCGCGCTACATAGCGCAGGGCAATTTCCATCAGGAGCGCGCCTATGAGCTCATGCGGGAGCTCATGGAACAGCCGGAGCCGCCGACCGCTATTTTTTCATCGAACAATATGACATCGCTGGGCTGTCTGCGCTATCTGACGGAAAAGGGCCTGAAGCTCGGACAGGATATATCGATGATCGGCTTCGATGACATCGAATTCCTGAACTACACGGCTATCCGGCTGAGCGTGGTGGATCGCGATATCTACAGCATGGGCTGGAACGCCATCGAGCTGCTGTCGAAGCGGCTGCAGAACAGCGAGGATGAGGTGGACGGCTGCCGGCAGGAGATCTTCATGCCGACCAGGCTGCTCCTGCGGGGCTCGGAAAAATGGAAGGGGTCAAAATCATGAGGTACAGGGAACTTTACGAAACCTTGCTCCAGGAACATCAGCAGGTATTCGAGGCCCAGGACGAAGCGGAGCTGGAGGCCTTTATGCAGGAGGTCATGGCTGCCCGGCGCATTTTCGTCACCGGTGCGGGGCGCGAGGGCATCGCCGCCCGGAGCTTCGCCATGCGGCTCATGCACCTGGGCAAGGAAACCCATTGGCTTTGGGATGATACCACGCCTGGCATGAAGGAGGGAGACCTTTTCATCGCCATCAACGGCTCAGGCAAAATCGGGCACATCGATTATCTGCTCGACCAGGCGGGCCGGACAGGCGCCCGGCGGCTGGTGGTCACGGGAGCCCCCGGCGAGCGTACCCCGCGGGAAGCGGAGCAGGTACTGTTCCTGCCGGCCTGTGTCTACAAGGGGACCGATACCCGGGTGGTGAAATCCATCCAGCCGATGGGAAACCTTTTTGAGCAGCATCTGTTTCTGCTCTTTGATCTCCTGGTGATCCTGCTGGAGACGCGCATGAATCTTACGCCGGCGGAAATGGAAGCCCGGCATCGCAATATTGAATGATAGAAGCTATAGGGAGGTTATTTCATGGGGAAAAAGGTAGCAGTATTCGGAAGCTTTGTCGTCGATCTCATGGCCCGGGCGGGTCATCTGCCGAAGCCCGGTGAAACAGTGAAGGGCTCAGTGTTCAAGATGGGCGCTGGCGGCAAGGGCTTCAATCAGGGCATTGCCGCGCATAAATCCGGTGCCGATGTGGCCATGATTACCAAGATGGGCCATGACGCTTTTGCGGATGTAGCACTGCGGGCCATGGATGAACTGGATTTTGACAAGCAGTATCTGCTTTATAACGATGAGGTCGGAACTGGCTCCGCCATCATCATGGTAGATGAAAAGACCAGCCAGAATGAAATCATCATCGTACCGGGGGCCTGCAGCACGATTACGCCGGCCGAGGTAGAGGCGCTGCGGCCGCTGCTGCAGCAATGCGCCTACGTGCTGCTGCAGCTGGAGGTCAATCAGGATGCCAATGAGGCTGTAGTGAAGCTGGCCGTTGAATGCGGCTGCCGGGTCATCCTGAACACGGCACCATACCAGCCCGTCAGCGATGAGTTCCTTTCTCAAGTGTATATGGTCACGCCCAATGAGGTAGAAGCTGAAATGATGACAGGCGTAAAGGTTGACAGCCTGGAAGCAGCGAAAAAGGCTGCGGCAGTTTTCTATGAAAAAGGTGTGAAGGTCGTTTTGATAACCCTGGGCGATCGCGGCGTGTTCCTGTCGGAGAATGGACGGGAAGAAATCCTGCCGGCCTTCAAGGTCAAGGCAGTGGACACCACGGGCGCAGGGGATGCCTTCAACGGAGGTCTTTTGACAGCCCTTTCCGAGGGCCGGGATCTCTGGGAGGCTTCGCGCTTTGCGAGTGCGCTGGCAGCGCTTTCCGTACAGAAGATCGGAACGACACCATCGATGCCTGCACGAGAGGAGGTCGAGACTTTCCTGAAAGAGCACGCATGAATAAAAGGAGGCTAATCAGATGTTAAAGGGTATTCCAAAATGCATCAGTCCGGATCTGCTGAAAGCTCTGGCCGATATGGGACATGGTGATCTCATTGTCATCGCGGATGACTTCTATCCGGCCGTATCCATGGCCAAAGAAGGCATTACCATCAATGCGGACGGCATAGGCGCCGCCGAAATGGTGGACGCGATCCTGCAGCTCATGCCGCTGGATGTGGACTATGTGGAGCATCCCGTCATGATCATGGATGTGATGGATGAATTCAAAGACAAGATGCCTCGTCCGAAAGTATGGGACGATTTCATCGCGGCGGTCAAGCGCAACGAGCCGAAAGGCGAGGCCTGTGTAGGCTTCATCGATCGTTTCAGCTTCTACGACAAAGGCAAGACAGCTTTTGTCACGGTATCCACCGGAGAGCGTCAGCCTTATGGCTGCGTGATCCTGCAAAAGGGTGTTATGTAAGACCACTTTGGTGATAAAGAGATAAGAGGAGGGTATTATTCATGAAAAAGAAGTATTTAGCAGTGGCACTGGGACTCCTGCTCTGTGCAGGACTGGCAGGCTGCGGCGGAGACACGAAGAGCGCAACATCGGGCTCTGGCTCGCAGGCCACAGCGGAACGCGTCGTTGAGACAACGGACGCGGCAACGCAGGGAACCAAGAAGGATTGGAAGATTGCCGTTGTAGTAAAGGATTCTTCTAATGGCTGGTTTGCCCGCATGGATCAGGGCGTCAAACAGTACGCTGCAGATACCGGTATCAATGCTTATCAGAAGGGCCCGGCAGCTACCGATGCTGCACAGCAGGTCCAGGTTATCCAGGATGTCATCAACCAGGGGATCAATGCACTCTGCGTAGTGCCGGTTGATCCGGCCGCCTGCGACCCTGTACTCAAGGAAGCCCGCGACAAGGGCATCGTCGTCATCACTCATGAAGGCTCCACCTGCAAGAATTCCGATTATGATCTGGAAGCCTTCAACAACGCCGGTTATGGTGCCTTCATCATGGACAAGCTCCAGGAATCCATGGGAGGCAAAGGCATCTACACGACGATGGTCGCTCATCTGACCAACGCATCCCAGAACGAGTGGGCAAATGGTGCTGTAGCTGAGCAGCAGGCAAAATATGCCGGTCTGCAGCTGCTGGATAACCCCAAACGCGTAGAATCGGAGAACAACTCTGAAAAAGCGTACCAGGTAGCTAAAGAAGTAATGAAATCCCATCCGGAAGTCACTGGCTTCGTTGGAACTTCCTCCATGGATACCCCGGGCATTGCCCGCGCTATCAACGAACTGGGCCTCAAAGGCAAGGTATTCGTTGTTGGTACTGGTATGCCGAATGAGTGCCGCTCCCTTATCAAGGATGGTTCCCTCTCCTATATCACCCTTTGGGACCCTGCGGAAGCCGGCTATGCTATGTGCGTAATGGCCCGTCAGATCCTTGAAGGCAAGCAGATGCAGGAAGGTACAGACCTCGGCCTGAAATCCTACAGCAAGCTTGTCCAGAGCAAAGACAACCCGCATCTCTTCATGGGTGCCGGCTGGATCGCTATCAACAAGGATAACGTAGACAAATACAACTTCTAAGAAGCGACAGCCGTCGTTTCTGGCAAACTGCGTGGCTGCCGTCGTTTGCGGCAGTCACGTTTTTTGCCCTACATAGGGGCTTTTCCGTGAAGCTCCAGCTATAGTGCAAAGCAAGGGGGGACAGGGCAGTGTCAGATTATATTATCAAGGCAACCAATATCAGAAAGTATTTTGGCGGCGTCAAGGCACTCGACGGTGTCAGTTTGGAAATCAAGAAAGGCGAGATTCACTGCCTCGCAGGAGAAAATGGCTGCGGCAAGTCGACCATCATCAACATCATCTCCGGCTTCTATACACCGGATGATGGCATCATCGAGATCGACGGGCAGCAGTACGACCACATGACGCCGCAGCTGGCCATTGCCAGCGGCATCCAGGTCATCTATCAGGATTTATCCTTATTTCCCAATCTGACCGTCAGGGAGAACCTGGCCCTCAATATGGAAGTGGCCGCTGGTCGGAAATTCGTGAACAAAAAGCGCATGAACCGCATCGCTGAAGCGGCTGTGGCCAAGCTGGGCCTCGACATCGACCTCGATGAGACGGTGGAAAACCTCACCTTTGGCATGCGGCAGATGATCGCCATCAGCCGGGCGCTGCTCAATGATGCAAAGCTCATCATCATGGACGAGCCGACGACCGCGCTCACCAAGCGCGAGGTCAAGACGCTGTTCAAGCTCATCAAGCAGCTGCAGGGCCAGGGCATCGCGGTGCTCTTCGTATCCCATAAGCTCGACGAGGTCTTTGAGATCGCGGAGCGCTTCACCATTTTCCGCAACGGCAAAAACGTGGCTACGGGCAATACCAAGGATCTGAACCAGGATAAATTCACCTTTTACATGACAGGGCGCGAGATCGTCTCCACCCGCTTCGAGTACACGGCGGAGAACGCGCCGGTGGTGCTCGAGGTCAAGAACCTCAGCCTCGCCAACGGCTTCAAGGATGTGAGCTTCGAGCTCAAAAAGGGCGAGATCGTAGGCATCACCGGCCTGCTGGGCTCCGGCCGCACCGAGCTGGCTGAGACACTGTTCGGCTATCACGCCGCAGAGGCCGGAGACATCATCATCGAGGGCAAAAAGGTGAACATCGGGTCCATCAAGGACGGCATCGCCAATGGCATCGGCTATCTGCCATCGGATCGTGTGACCGAGGGCCTCTTCCTCGCGCAGCCGATTTCCGATAATATTTCCATTGAAAAATGGAGCGACTACTCCAATGTGCTGGGCGCCGTCAACCGGAAAAAGGTCGACGACATGACCCGGCAATGGGCGAAGGAACTCTCCATCATGCTCCACGACATCCACGATGACGTGGGCACGCTCTCGGGCGGCAACCAGCAGAAATGCGTGCTGGCAAAATGGCTGGCCCTGGATCTGAAGGTCCTCATCCTCAACGGCCCTACGGTAGGTGTGGATATCGGCGCGAAATTCGATATCTACGAGCTGGTGAAGCGCCTTGCCAAGCAGGGCCTCACGGTCATCATCATTTCCGATGACCTGCCGGAGGTGCTCACGAACTGCAACCGGGTCATGGTCATGCAGTCCGGCCGCCTGGCGGCAACGCTATCGACCCAGGGGCTGGAAGAAAGCCGCCTGGCCGAGCTGGCAAACTGACGAGGGAGGAGGGAAAACTATGAATTGGAAAAGAGTATTCAAATCTACGGAATTTTATGTAGCCGTTGTGCTGCTTCTTCTTTGCATGGCTGTCCAGATCAAGAGCGGACAGTTCTTCACCGGCAACAACCTGGTGGATATCACCCGGGCATTTTCCATCCCGGCCATGTTCTGCATCGGTGAGATGTTCGTCATCATCACCGGCGGTGTGGATGTATCCTTCCCGGCCATTGCCTCCATGTCCATGTTCATCGTGTGCTCGGAGATGGAGCACATGACATCGAACCCGCTGGTATTCTTTGTGGTGGCTATGCTCATCGGTCTGGCCATCGGCCTTATCAATGGCTTCATCATCGCAAAGTTCAGATTCCCGGCACTCATTGTGACCCTGGGAACCAGCAGCATCTGCTTCGGCATCATGCAGGGCGTGTTCAAATCCCGGGAATATCCGCTCTGCGCTCCGCTCTATGAGCTGGGCCAGACCAAGCTTTTCTCGGTGACCAACTCCGTATCCGGGCTCACCTCGGATATGCCGATCGGGGTCATTTTCATGGTACTGCTGATCTTCGCCGGCTGGTTCATCCTGAACAAGACCATGCTGGGGCGCGGCATCTACGCCATCGGCGGTGATGTAAAGGCCGCGCAGCGTGCCGGCTTCAACGTATTCGGCATCCTCATGTTCATCTACGCATTCTCCGGCTGCATGGCCGGTCTCATCGGTGTACTGCGCTCCACCATGCTGCTCGCGGTTCATCCGAATAACCTGGAGGGCCTGGAAATGACCGTCATCGCAGCCTGCGTGCTGGGCGGCGTGCGCATGGCGGGCGGCAAGGGCACCGTACTGGGCGCTTTGCTGGGCATGGCGCTTTTGACCATCGTGGATAACAGCCTCATTCTCCTGGATATTTCCACCACCTGGCAAAAGGTATTCACCGGAGCCATCATCATCATCGGTACTGCGGCCTCGGCGCTGCAGGCCAAGCGCGATGAGCGAAAGCTTACGGTCAAGCTGAATGAAGGAGGGAAATGACGATGGAGGCATTGAAAGGCTTTATTGATAAAGACAAGAATCTGGCACGGCTGCTGATTGTCTTTGTCGTGGTATTCGCTATCTGCGCCGTGCTGAAGGGCTCGCTGTTCCTCAGCGTCTCAAACTTCCAGTCCATGGGCAAGCAGTTCCCGGAATTCGGGCTGCTGTCCATTGCCATGGCCTTTACGCTGTTCACGGCCGGCATTGACCTCAGCGTGGTTGCCATCGCGAATCTCTGTGCGGTGCTCATGGCCAAGGTCCTGCCCACACTCATCACGCCGGATACGGCGGCCAGTCAGGCAACGATGATGATTCTGCTGGCCTGTGGCATGGCGCTCATGGTCGGCGTGCTCTGCGGCGCGCTGAACGGCTTCCTCATCGGGGTCATCGGCATCACGCCGATCCTCGCGACGCTGGGCACCCAGGCGCTCTTTATGGGCTGTGCCATCGTAATGACAAACGGCAGTACACTGGGCGGGCTGCCCAAGCAGCTCTCCACGGGCATCAACAGCAACGTGGCCGGCATTCCGGTGCCTATCCTGATCTTCGTGGTGTTTGCCGTGCTGTCGGCCTACATCATGAGCCGCACGACACTGGGCTACAAGCTGCGCATGCTCGGTACCAGTGAGAAGGCCTCGACCTTCTCGGGCTTCAGCAATGTGAAGCTCTACATCATGAACTACGTGCTCAGCGGCCTGCTGAGCGCCGCGGCCGGCATCATCATGCTCGGACGCTTCAACTCCGCGAAGGCGGACTACGGCGCTTCCTACGTCATGGAGGCTATCCTCATCGCCGTGCTCGGCGGTGTCGACCCCTATGGCGGCAAGGGAAATATGAAAGGCGTCATCGTCGCGATCATCATCGTGCAGATGATATCGAGCTGGCTCAACATGTACGAGGGAATCTCCAATTTCTACCGCCAGATTATCTGGGGTGCGCTGCTGATCTTCGTACTCATCTACAACTATATTGTCAACGAACGCGAAAAGAAAAAGGCTATGAAGGGATGATTCTTTAATGGATTTTGCAAAAATAATCGATCATACAATGCTGAAGGCGGATTCCACCCGGGAGACAATCCAGCGCTACTGTGCGGAGGCAAAGCAGTACGGCTTCGCCTCGGTCTGCGTGAACAGCTGTCACGCGGCGCTGGTGGCGGCGGAGCTCAAGGGCACCGGCATCAACACCTGCTGCGTGGTAGGCTTCCCGCTCGGGGCCATGATCACCGAAGCCAAGGCCTTTGAGGCCAAGGCGGCAGTGGCTGCCGGCGCGGACGAGGTGGACATGGTCATCAATATCGGCGCCATCAAGGATCAGGACATGGCCTTTGTGGAACAGGATATCAAGGCGGTAGTCGAGGCGGCCAAGCCCGCTATCGTAAAGGTCATCATCGAGACCTGCCTGCTCACCGACGAGGAAAAGACCGCAGCCTGTGAGGCCTCGGTCCGGGCCGGCGCGGCCTTTGTAAAGACCTCCACCGGCTTCAGCACGGGCGGAGCCACGGTCCATGATGTGGCGCTCATGAAGCAGGCGGTAAAGGGCCAGGCCAAAGTAAAAGCCAGCGGCGGCATCCGTACCCCGGAATTCACCGCGGAACTGGTCGAGGCCGGAGCCGACCGCATCGGCGCTGGTGATGGCGTAAAACTGATGAAGTAAAACAGCATAAAAACAAAAGCTGTCCGCTTATAAAAAGCCGCGCCCCGGAGAAATCATTTCTCCGGGGCGCGGCTTTTTTGTGTTCCGTGGTGTGCGAGGTTGGTAGTTCTACTTAGAAATCACTCTTACAGATGCTATCAAGGAGTCGATTTTTTGCAATTGGTTCTCGCACTGTTAAATCAGCCGATTTTTTTTGGCAAGATTTTCAATGGCATCTACAGAAAGCTGTGTCATTTCGGCAATGGTCTGATAGTCAAAATGCTTTTTCAACATGCAAAGAGCCACCTCAAATTTGCCTTCCGTTCTGCCTTCCGCTTTGCCTTCAGCCTTGCCATCGGCATAGCCTCGTCTTTTTTGCCGTTCAAGTTCCATAGCCAGTGTCATATATTCTCGCCTCGTTTCGTCATGACGTTTTACCTTTTCGACTTCCTCATCGATATGAGCCACAAACGGACTCTCTGCCGCTTTGCCGTCCACATAGGCCAGAAATGCGGCGATATCCGGATCGATTCCGGCGGCATGCCCCTGTCAGCTCTTCCCATGTTTTGATACGGTTCAAAGCATCACCGCCTTTGCTGTATGGCTTCTTTTATCTTCATTCTATACAATCGACTATGATTTCGCAAGCAATTTTTACGGTTGGCATCAGGGCTGGCAGCAGTATCGGGTGAACAAGCGGGCAGAGGCAAAAAAACAGCCTCCGGAGTGAAGCCGCGGAGGCTG
>CAZFPA010000039.1:0-18994 GCA_964520975.1 uncultured Selenomonadaceae bacterium
CCGCCGCAGGCTTGTCCTTCGAAGCAGTCTCCGAATCCTCCGCTGCCGGTGCAGCCGTCACCTTGGCATCCGGCGCAGCATTCTTTCCTGCCGTCGCTGCCTTGTTCGCCGCGGCGGTCTTATCCTTCACCGCTGCAGCCGCCTGCTTCTTTTCCAGTGCAGCCTTTTTCTTTTCCAGTGCGGCCCGGGCTTTTTCCCGTTCTGCAGCCGCCTTCTTTATATCAATGGAATGTATCTGTGTCTTATTCTTCGTATCCGGAAGCTTCCATATATCCAGCATACCCTCAATTGGCGTAATAAAGCAGGTATGGCGGTCCATATCCTTACGCGTGGCCGAAGTCGCACCGACCAGCCTTCCATCGATATAAACCGGGCTCCCGCTCATGCCGCTGGCCAGACCATCCGCGGCCTCGATCACCGGACCGGAAAGCCGGGCTATGATCATCTTGGACTCACCCTTGCCGGCATCCAGGACTGTAATGATCTCCACATGAAAGGTCTTGATCTCGCCCGTCGCATCGACTACCGTATAGGCCGTCCCCTGCATACCCGGCTGCACCTCATCCAGCTTCATGATATCCGGCATCGCCCAGACCTGAGAGCTCAGCAAAAAGAGCATGGCTATGCATATAGCTGCTGTTCTTTCGACAAATTTATGCAAATAGTTCACCTCATTATTCCCGTTTTCTATCCCATCCCTGTCATTCTGTCCGCATACGGACTACCGGCATACCAGGGGAAATCTGGCTTCCGGGCTGCACCAGGACCCGCTCGACTGTGCCATTCTGTGGCGCGCGGGCTGCTGCCGCCTCGCCAGTCAGCGTCGAAATGCGCACGAGCTCATCGCCCTCAGAAACAGCACTGCCCGGCGGAATCGTCCAGGTGACCTGGCCGCTGAGTCCGGCACGAACCTCCAGGCTCGAACCGGCCATGACCGTATGAACACAAAACACCAGCAGCAGGACCAGTCCGGCTGCCGCTAACATCCTCTTCATTCTATCACATCCCTTGTTTTCATTATACCGATTTACCGCATAATAGCAAGGGATTTATACCATCATACCACCATTCTGCTGGTTTTTCCCTGAAAAACTCCCCTATTTTTTGACTACGACGATGGCGCTGCCCACCGGGCGCTCCGCACCGTCCGACGGACTGTTCTGGATCTGTCCGCCGACAATCATCTCGCTCGAACCGCCGCCATCAAAATTGATTGCGTCCACCGCGCCGAATTTCTTCATGAGCTCGCCCATTTCTGAAAGCGTACAGCCAATGCTGTGGGACTGGCGCCCGTCGACAACAGCCAGCAGTACATGGTTATTCGGCAGGATTCCCAATGCCGTGCGCGGTGCCCGCCCATAGGCGATGTCCCCGGGGAACTGCTCCTCCTTCGCGGTCACCTTGACCTGACCATTCTTCACAAGTGTCGGGCCCGCCCCTACGATATTCTGTGCCGCCGCAAGCTCCGTACCATAATCCTCCTCAATCTTCACTGCATCACCGATTTTCACACCGGCAAAGGCATCCTTGCTCGTGCCATGCACCGAGACGACCCAGCCATCCGCCGGAATCGGCGAATCCGCGGCCTGCATTGCAGTCACCCGGCCATTGCGGACCGTGTATTCCTGTCCATACGCATTCGTCTGCGTTGAAGCCCCATAATAGGAATTATAGAGCGTCAGATTGTTCTCGCCCCGCTCACAGTCGACACCGGAAACCGGCTGCGTCACCCCGCCGATTGTCACGCTCGCCCCATAGCTGACGGGCGCAATGCGCAGCGAGCCATCCGGCATAAAGCCCAGGGAACTGCGCGTATAGTAGATCGTACCGACCGTCTGTCCGTCCACACGGGTAACACCCAGGATTTCGCCATTCAGGTTGAAATAATTCGCATTGATGGCCGCCACGGCCTGCAGATCATCCGAAATACCACTGAGCCGCTCCCGGCCGGCGGAAATCGTTCCATTGCCCAGTGCGAGCTTCACATCGTAACGGCTGCGATCGACATCCAGCAGCCAGGCACTCAGCATGCCGCGTCCATCCCGACGCACATAGGTCGTCTTCACCAGCCCCGGTGCCGGTTCCTCGTGCACAATGCTCTCGCTTTCCTTGAGGATATCGATGAACAGCCGGCTCGGATTTGCCAGCGTCTTCACCGTATACTCGGCCTTGGCCTGCAGGTCAATGATGACCTGCAGCCCATCCTTGGTATTCTGAAAGGAGACCTGCTGAATCATATCGCTGGAAATCTGCGGCTTCACCGCACGATTCATCAGTGCCGAAAATGTCAGTACGATACGGCGCCCATCGTTCTGCGTCTCAACCGTATACTGCGGTTCCTGGCTCAGATCGAACACAATGCGGTCACGGACCGCCCCCTTGCCAAAGCGCACGCCGTTCAGCGTCATCGCGCCGGCCGCCATCGCCACGGTCTGAAAGACGAGCATGAACAACACCAGCAGTATACCCGCCCGACGATAAAAATTCCTCATAATCAAATCCAGCCTCCTTAACGAATGCTGCCCTCCGCAGCATGAAAAAAAGGCTGCTGCATGAGCACCATGCAGCAGCCTCTGCCTTCTGTTATTTCTGTGCCCGTTTTGCGGCCTGCTCCTGCGCGATCCGCGCAGTATCCTGACTGGCCTTGTCCGCCAGCTTCAGCTGCCGGTAAAGCATGTCACCAAGCCCCAGGCCACCGGATTTCGATGCCCGGTTCATCATCTCCGTATCCAGCATCGACTGCATGATCTTGTCCCCATTGGACTCTCCAAACAGTGTATTCTCCGGTACGGTCTCCCGCATCTGGGTATACATGAGATTCATGAACATTGCCTCGAAGCCCTGGCAGGCATCCCGCAGTTTCTTGTCCTTGAGCTGCGCCGCCGTGGTGCCCGCTGCCGGTGCAGACGCGCTGTCCGCGCTCCGCAGATTGTTTGCGGCCGCCTGCAGTTCACGCGAAAACTCCTTGGCATCCGCGGTCGCCTTGGTACTGTCGTACGTCGCCGACCGCAGAGACATATCGGTTCCTATTCCATTGATCTGCATATGAAATCCCTTCCCATTATTCTTCCGAGTTGTATTATACGATCTCGAGGTCTGCATGCAGTGCGCCCGCGGCCTTGATGGCCTGCAGGATCGAAATGATATCCCGCGGGGTTGCGCCTACCGCATTGAGTGCTCCAACGATATCGCTGATATTGGCCGTTGCCGGCAGCACAATGGTGCTGGCCTTATCTTCCTTGGCATTGACCTGGGTATTCTTTGTAACAATAGTGCGTCCGTAGCTGAACGGCTCCGGCTGGTTTACATCCGTGCTCTTTTCCACACTGATGCTCAGACCACCCTGCGTGATTGCCACATCGTCGACCGACACATTGCCGCCCATGACGATGGTTCCGGTACGCTCATTTACGACGACCTTGGCAATATTATCCGGCGTAATCGGGAGCTCCTCAAGGCTCGCCACAAAGCCGACGATATTGCCCCGGTAGTATGGCGGTACCGTGATATCGATCCGCCCCGGGTTGGCAGCCTGTGCTACCCCGCCGAACTGGGAATTCACGGCCTGCGCCACCCGGGCTGCCGTCGTGAAATCCGGATGTGCCAGTGACAGCGACAGTTTGCCGCCCTGCCCCAGCGTATCCTCAACGCTGCGCTCAACAATCGCGCCATTCGGCGTCGTGCCGACCGTCGGGAAATTCTTCTGGGCTTTATTGCCGCCGCGGCCGGCTGTAAAACCGCCCGTAGAAACAGCGCCCTGCGCTACCGCATACACGATACCATTGCCCGCCTTCAGCGGCGTCTGTACCAGCGTACCGCCCTGGATGCTCGTCGCATCGCCCATGGAGGACACCGTAATATCAATATTGTCGCCCTCGCGCACGAATGGCGGCAGCGTTGCTGTAACCATGACAGCCGCCACGTTCTTCGGCTTCAGCGTGCTGTAATCGATTGCCACGCCAAAGGCCTTGAGCGTACTGCCAATGGACTGGATGGTTTCCAGGGATTTGTTGGAATCCCCGGTACCGTTGAGGCCCATGACCAGCCCGTAGCCTACGAGCTGATTCGAGCGCACGCCCTGCACCTTGGCTATATCCTTGATCCGCGTCGTCGCCGAATCCGCCAGTGCCGTTGCCATAAAGGACAGCAGACACAGCAGCACCGTGACGAGCATTGCTGTTTTCTTCATTATCATACCTCCATCGGGCTCTAAACGAACGGTTCCTCAGAACAGGATGTTGAAAATCTGGGTCAGGATGCCCTGCCGCTGTTTTGCGTTCAATGGACCCTTGCCGTCGAACCGCAGCGTAGCATCGGCCACCAGTGAAGACTGCACCGTATTCGCTGCCGTCACATCATCGGCCCGCACCACGCCCCGCAGCGTGATCTTGTGTTCATCGCGGTTCTGCCAGATGGACTGGGTCCCCTCGATCACCATGTTGCCATTTGGCTTCACTTCAACAACCGACACGGTTACGCGGCCACTGACCTTGTTCGTATCCGTAGCTGCGCCATTCGCGGTAAAGCTGTCCGAGCCGCCCGCTGTAGCCGCAACCAGAAAGCTGAAAATACCCGTACCAGCATTGAGATTTTGTTTTCCTGATTTCCCGTTCTTATTCGTCTTGCTGGCTGATGTCGAGGTCGTCTCATTGATGATGATGGTCAGGATATCGCCCACCTTGCTCGCCTTGCGGTCAGCAAACAGACTCGTTCCGACGCCCTCCTCCGCAGCCCATAGCGACTGCGCCGAGACATCCGCCGGCGCCATACCGGCTAACGTACCGGCCAGACATACCGCTGCCAGCAGCTGTGCTTTTTTCTTCATATCATGTCACCTGCTTTCAGTGAAAAACCTCTACATTCTGTGCATCCAGGATATGGCCCTGCACTGTTCTGCCCGAACGTGTATTGCGCACCCGGATGACATCACCGGCCCGGCCAGCCTGCAGGGCAATGCCCTCCGTCTTGACCTTCACGCCGTTATAGTCAACAACCAGATTCACCATGGCATTCGTAAAAATAATGATGGGATTCCGGAGCATGTTCGGACTCAGTACCGTACCCTCCCGCACCAGGCGGTTCAGGACCTTGCCGGTAACTTCCTCCGGCTTCGTGAAATACTGATACGTCACATTCTCCAGCTCGCGCTCCTCCACCCGCAAATCCGCTGTGGTCAGCGGCTTTTCCGGCTGCAGGGGCTGCGCGGCCGTCACCATTTTTTCAAATACATGCACCCGCATCGTGCAGGTAATGCGCCGATAAAAGGCGCCATTGATATTGATCTCAATATAAACCGGCATCATGCTGCGATAGCGCAGCCCATTCGGAATCAGCACCTCGTAGGTGATATTTCCGGCAGGCAGCCGCGTATCCATCGGTACCCGTACCGCCTCAATGGTATGCCGGCGTGTTTCCTTGGCCTCGGT
Source organism: uncultured Selenomonadaceae bacterium (assembly GCA_964520975.1). GTDB lineage: Bacteria > Bacillota > Negativicutes > Selenomonadales > Selenomonadaceae > CAZFPA01. The sequence goes on from CAZFPA010000039.1 coordinate 5,427, forward strand.
CAGCGCCTGCTCCAGGCGATCCGTTGCGAGCTGCTCGAAATTCTCACGCAGCACGAGCTGCGGAAAGCGCTCATTCGCTGTCTGTGCCTGCGCCGCCGTTGGCAGCAAGGCCACCAGCAGCAGTGCCACCAGGCAAAATACCCGCAGCCGCATCAGCGCTTCAGGCCGTTGGCAATCTCCAGCATCGAATCCGAGGTAGTGATTGCCTTGGAATTAGACTCATACGCACGCTGCGCAATGATCATGTTGACCATTTCCTCAACGATCTGCACATTGGACATTTCCACCGTGCTCTGCAGGATCGTACCCGTACCATCCTGGCCTGGCGTATTCTCAATCGGCTCGCCGGACGCATCCGTCTGCACGAAAAGATTCTTGCCGACAGCGGTAAGACCGGCCGGATTCACAAAGCGGGCCAGCGTAATCTGTCCGCGGTTCGACATCGTATTCGAGCCAGCTGGCTTATCCGACACCTGCCCATCCGTCGAAATAACGATTGTATCACTCGGCGCATTCGTATCCAGCTGGATATTATCCGCGAGCTGATACCCGTCCGTCGTAACCAGATTGCCATTGGAATCAATTTTAAATGTACCGTCACGTGTATACGCTGTCGTGCCATCCGGCATCGTGATCCGGAAGAAGCCCTCTCCCTGGATTGCCATATCCGTCGGATTGCCCGTCGTCTGTATATTTCCCTGGGTAAAGATACGGTTCGTCGCTGACAGGCGGGCGCCCAGCCCTACCTGCAGTCCGGTCGGATACTGTGTATCCGCACCGCTCGGCGCACCCGCAGCCCGCATGGTCTGATAGATCAGATCCTGGAACTCCGCACGCTGTTTCTTACCGCCTGTGGTATTTACATTTGCAATGTTATTAGCAATGACATCCATGTTTTCCTGCTGCGTCTTCATGCCCGACGCGGCCGACCACAATGCTCTCATCATAAGGCAAAATCTCCTATCTGAAAAATATTCCTGTTGTGACTTCCTGCTATAGAAGCAAAAGCCGCCCAGCCTCTGCTATCTTATCTATCGAAGAAAAAACGTATTTCCTTAAATTACAGCCGTCCGACCTCATTGACGGACTTGTCCAGCATCGCGTCCTGCGTCGTGACCGCCTTGGAATTCGCCTCATACACACGGTAATTCGCGATGAGGTTCACCATCTCCGAAACCGTGTTCACATTCGAACGCTCCAGCATGCCCTGCTGCACCTCACCGCTGGCCGGCTGTGGCTGCGCATTGTTCTGCGGGAAGTAAAGATTATTGCCCTGCTTGAGCACGGCCTGTGGTCCGCCGAACTGCACAAACTGCAGCTGGCCGATCTCCTCATTATTCGCATAGAACTCGCCCTTGGCCCCCACACTGATGCTTGTCGTTTCTTCCGGAATCGTAATCGGCTGATTGGCCGTATCGAGGACCGCCTGGCCATTGACCGTAACGAGCTGGCCATTGGCCGAACGATAGAAATTCCCGTCACGCGTATAGCGAACGCCTTGCGGCGTCTGTACCGCAAAATAGCCCTCACCCGAAATAGCCAGATCCAGCGGATTGCCCGTCGTCTGCATATCGCCCTGCGAATGGTCGGTCGCAATCCCGGCCGTATATGCACCAAGGCCCAGCTTACCGACGACCGGCGCCTGCCCGCCCAGCGAAAATCCCTTGAACGAAGTCACATCCTGCTTGCTGTGGTCATCAATCCGCCGCAGCAGCATGGGATGAAACTCCTCGTCAATGACATCATCCCGCTTGTACCCGCTCGTATTCGCATTTGCGAGATTATTCGCTATGGAATCCGTGCGTACCGTCTCTGCGACCATACCGGTTGCCGCCGTATAAAGTCCACGCCACATTACCTATCACCCCATCGAATCAATATAGTCCTGCCAAAGCTGCCCTCCATGGGCTGCCATTTATTTTTTCCGGCCAAAGCCGAGATTTTTCCCTTTACCATCCAGCACCCCAATGGAATCCAGTGCCTTGCCTGTTCCAAGAGCCACACACGAAAGCGGGTCCTCGGCGAGGCTTGTCGGAATCTGCGTCTCGCGGCGGATGAGCTCATCCAGCCCGTAGAGCATCGAGCCACCACCCGTCATGATGATGCCGCGATCCATGATATCCGCCGAAAGCTCCGGCGGGGTATCCTCCAGCACCCGTTTCACGCAGTCCACAATGCGCGTGACCGGTGAATTGAGTGCCTCGCTGATCTGCTGCACCGATACATCAATGGTCTTCGGCAGACCCGACAACAGGTCGCGTCCGCGTACATCCATATGACCCTGGCGGGCCTCCGGGAACGCGGCACCGATGTTGATCTTGATGTCCTCGGCCGTGCGCTCACCGATCATGAGATTGAACTCCCGCTTGATATAATCGATGATCGACGAATCGAACTTATCGCCGGCAATGCGCAGGCTCGCACTCGTTACAATGCCGCCCAGGCTGATGACGGCAATGTCCGTCGTGCCGCCGCCGATATCGACAACCATGGAGCCGCACGGCTCGGAGATATCAAGCCCGGCCCCCAGCGCGGCTGCGAGCGGCTCCTCAATGAGCTGCGTGTGACGCGCACCGGCCTGCTCCGCGGCCTCCTGTACGGCCCGCTGCTCAACCATCGTCACACCGGACGGAATGCAGATCATGATGCGCGGCCGGAATACGAAACTGCGGCCGACAACCTTTTCAATAAAATGGCGCAGCATGCTCTCCGTGATATCATAGTCCGCAATGACACCTTCACGCAGCGGACGGATTGCCACAATATTCCCCGGTGTACGGCCAATCATCTGGCGGGCTTCCTCGCCCACTGCCAGCACCTGGTTCGTATCCTTATCTACAGCAACGACGGATGGCTCACGCAGGACAATCCCCTTGCCCTTGATGTACACCAGTACATTCGCGGTCCCCAAATCTATTCCAATATCCATTGACATTCCAAACATAACAGCTAAATTCCCCTTCCAAAATTTATCCCCCGGCCGATTTTTACAGAAAATCCGCCTATACCATTCTATTATACAGCTTTTTCTGCTATCGTGAATGAAAAAAATCTGTTTCTCAAAGTTTTTTTCGTATCTATAAATATATAATACTTTCCCATGCTTGACAATAGCCCGAAGGACCGCTTCCACGCAATTTTTCTACCCGCAGCAAAAAAAATTTGAAAGCTTCTTTTTAATTTATTTAGTTTTACATCATTTAAGACAATTTTGTGAAAAATACTAAAAATACTTCTTTTTTCCGCCCGTTGACTTTTATAAATGGCAATGCTACGATTAAGGCAGCTTAAGGATAGTTTCGACCAAACCTATTGTGACTTCGTCTGATAGGTTTTCATTTGAGGCGTACGATAAATATCGTATCAATGTTCTTTAGTTTATCATCAATAAAATTTATGAGGGGGATTTTATTATGTTCGTAAACAAAGGAAAAATCGTTATCATCGGCACCAGCAATGTGGGATCGGCTGTACTCAACAAGATTGCTGACTTCCAGCTCGCATCCGAGATTGCGCTCATCGACCTGAACGAAGACAAGGCCATGGGTGAGGCACTCGATTCCAGCCATGCGACATCCTGCATCTACAGCACCAACATCGATGTACATCTTGGCACCTACGAGGACTGCAAGGATGCGGGCATCATCATCATCACCGCCGGCCCGAGCATCCGCCCGGGTGAGACGCCGGACCGCCTGCGTCTGGCCGGCACCAACGCGAAGATCATGCGCTCCGTCATGGGTGAGATCGTAAAATACACCAAAGACGCCATGATCATCATGATCACGAACCCGCTGGATGTCGCTACCTACTGCGTATCCACGGAATTCGATTATCCGCGTGAGAAGATCCTCGGCACCGGCACACTGCTCGAGACCTTCCGCTTCCGCCGCATTCTCGCCAACAAGTACTGCGTAGATCCGAAGAACATCCACGGCTACGTACTGGGTGAGCACGGCAACTCCGCCTTCCCGGCCTGGAGCACCGTTGACATCGCCGGCCTCGGCCTCGACAACCTCGACGAATACTTCCATCATACCGAGAAGCTCAGCCGCAAGGCCGTCGAGGACGAAATCGTCCAGGTCGCCTATGATGTCATCAACAAGAAGGGCTTCACCAACACCGGTATTGCCATGGCTGCCTGCCGCTTCGTAAAATCCGTTCTCTACGATGAGCACACGATTCTGCCGTGCTCGGCTGTACTGGAAGGCGAATACGGCATCCGCGACGTTGCCCTGAGCATCCCGCGCATGATCTGCGCTTCCGGTATCGTACGGTCCTTCGAGATCTACCTCACCGACCACGAGCTCGATCAGCTCCAGGCTTCCGCCAAGAGCGTCCGCAGCGCATTGGACGGCTGCAAATAAGAAAGTTTCTTCCATATATATCGGAACATCATTTTCCACGCAAAAAGCTGTGTATCTTTTAATAAGATGCACAGCTTTTGTATTGATGGGGATGATAGAGGGAAAATTGTTGAATAAGTTATAGGAACCAGAAACCGAGACGGTGGCTCTTTCTTATAAAGCTGCGTCCCAAAGGCTCCCCTGCTTGGTGAGCAGCGAACCGCAGCTTTAGCTGCGTGTGAGTGGCTATCCCCTGGGATGCTGGCACGCAGAATTTTGGCTCCCCTGCTAGGGGAGCTGGCGCGCAGCGCCTGAGGGGTTGCTGCCCTTAGCTGAGCTTCTATCCTCATCAAAAAGCCAAAATTCGCAGCACTGCATAGGCCGCTAACCTCTCTGTCCCCCATAACCCCCTCAACAAATCCCCATTCACCAAACCACACAAAATAAACTGACGAAAAACAAAAGGCTGTGCATCAAATCCCTTGGAGAAATGATGCACAGCCTTTATTTTCATGTATAGTCCCTGTTAAGCGTCAGCAGGTGTGGCATTCGTCGTAGATGCCGGCTTTTTTCAGTACCCGCACTACGGTCTCACCCATGTGGGCTACGGTATCAGCCACTTCGATGCCGGCAGCGTTCAGTGCCTTGATCTTGTCAGCAGCTGTTCCCTTGCCGCCGGAGATGATGGCACCGGCATGGCCCATGCGTTTGCCCGGAGGCGCCTGACGGCCGCTGATGAAGCCGATGACCGGTTTCTTCATGTTGGCTTTGATCCAGGCTGCGGCGTCTTCCTCAGCTGTACCGCCGATCTCACCGATCATCATAATAGCCTTCGTATCATCGTCCTCATTGAAGAGCTGCAGCGCATCGATGAAATCCGTGCCCTTGACCGGGTCCCCGCCGATGCCGATGGCTGTCGTCTGGCCGATGCCCGCACTCGAGAGCTGGAACGTCGCCTCATAGGTCAGGGTTCCCGAACGGGAAATGACGCCGACATGGCCTTTCTTGTGGATATAGCCCGGAATCAGGCCAATCTTGCACTCATCCGTCGTCAGGATGCCCGGGCAGTTCGGTCCGATCAGACGCGTCTTCTTGCCCTGCATGTAACGGCGTACCCGTACCATATCGAGCACCGGAATGTGCTCCGTGATGCAGACAACGAGTTCCAGTCCGGCGTCTACGCCCTCAAGGATGGAATCCGCCGCGAAACGGGCCGGTACATAGATGACCGATACCGTAGCGCCGGTAGCCTCAACAGCCTCTTCCAGCGTATTGAATACCGGAACGCCCTCGACAGTCTGTCCGCCCTTGCCCGGCGTTACACCGGCAACGATCTTCGTGCCGTATTCCAGCATCTGCTTGGTATGAAATGCAGCTGTCTTACCGGTGATGCCCTGTACGACAACCTTTGTATTTTTATCTACTAAAATTCCCATATTTACGGCCTCCCTCAGGCATTCTTCTTAGATTTTTCAACGAGTTCAACGATCTGCTGGGCACCGCCCTCCATGGTCGGAGCCATGATGACGTTCTTGATCGGCGTTTCCTTCAGAATCTGACGGCCGCGATCGACGTTCGTGCCTTCCAGACGTACAACGACCGGAACCGGCATGCCTTCGCCGCCCTTGGCTACGATGCCGGCCGCCTTTACGATACCTTCAGCGATTACATCGCACTTGTTGATGCCGCCAAAGATATTGACGAAAATGCCCTTGGACTGATTGCCGTCCAGCATGATCTCAAAAGCAGCTGCAATCTTCTCCGGCGTGGAATCGCCACCGACATCGAGGAAATTCGCCGGCTCGCCGCCATAGAACTTGATGATATCCACCGTCGCCATCGCAAGGCCCGCGCCATTGACCATGCAGGCCACGTCGCCACCGAGGTTGACGTAGTTCAGACCTTCCTTCGCCGCCGCGCGCTCCTTCGGGTCCTCCTCGGACTCATCACGCAGCGCCTCGATATCCGGATGACGGAAAAGACCGCTGTCATCGAAATTCAGCTTGGCATCCAGTGCGATGACATCGTCCTCTTTCGTTACTACCAGCGGATTGATCTCTGCGAGGGAACAATCCTTGCCGACGAAAGCGTTGTAGAGGCACTTCATGAGCTTCGTGGCCTTGCGTACAGCCTCCGGCTTGAAATGCATCTTGTAGGCCATGCGGCTGGCCTGGAAATCAGCGAGTCCCAGTGCCGGGTCGATGTATTCCTTAATGATTTTATCCGGCATTTCTGCCGCAACCTTCTCGATCTCCATACCGCCCTCTTCGGAACCCATCATGACAACCTGGGCCGTAGCACGGTCGATAACGAAGCTCAGATAGTATTCCTTCGCGATATTCGAGCCTTCCTCAATGAGCAGGCGATTGACCTTCTTGCCGTCCGGGCCCGTCTGGTGCGTGACCAGCACCTTGCCCAAAAGCTCTTTGGCATAGGCTTTGACTTCATCTATGGATTTGGCGAGCTTTACACCGCCGGCCTTGCCGCGGCCACCAGCATGGATCTGTGCCTTGACGACGCAGACCTTGGAGCCGAGCTCCTCTGCTGCCTTCACAGCCTCCTCCACGCTGAACGCCGGCTTGCCGTTCGGAACGTTGACGCCGTACGATTTCAGGACTTGCTTGCTCTGGTACTCATGAATATTCATATCCTTGCCTCCCTGTTTGATTGGACCGATAAGGTTTATCAGTTTTTGGTAAACAATTTAATTTTATACTTTTTCCGCTTTTATGTCTACTCCATTATCTATAAAACAATAAATATTCTTAATTTTGCATCGAGAAAATACACCAAATCCATAGCTTCCACTAATCGCCGAATAAATAAAGCAGCGGAAGCTGCGGCTCCGGACCTGGCGGCACCCGCACTCTGCGCGGCGGAGATTAGCGCATTTTATTCTTATATAGAAAAATAATATCCCCGCAAAAAAAGAACCGTCGAATGAATCGACGGCTCTCCGGATAGCTGACAGTATAGCAGCCCGTTATTTTGTATCCACGGTACTGCTCTCCCGACCGGCCAGTTTCGGCAGGATGAGGCCCAGGCCCAGCAGCACGAGCGGTGTGATGATATTCATCGCGAACTGGAACGTCCAGGCGCCCGAGTACGGCTCCACATCGTGCGGGAACATGCCCATGATGCAGGCAAAGGCCGTGAACGCAAAGCACCAGAAGCCCACAATGAAGCCCAGCGTGCGGTTCTTCGTGAAATGGTAGGTCGAACTGAACATTCCCTCAGCAGCCCGCTTCAGAGCCATATAGGCCACGAACACCCAGAGGTACCGCATCGGCATGACCACGGCATTGAGGCGCATGAGCCAGTTGAACAGCGATGTCATATCCCCGATACCAAAGGCCGGCACAATAATGAGCAGGCTCACGAGCACCGCCGTGAGCTTGTAGCCCATGACCGGCGTACCGTTCTTGCTCAGGCGGCGGAAGGCCGACGGCACGAAATGCGCATCGACATCCGCGAGCAGCACCTTGATCGGCGCGTCGATGGAAAGAGCGAGCACCGCCATCTGCCCCAGCGCATTCGCAATCGCGTAGATCACGAGGAAGAAGCTGCCTACGCCATAGTATTCTCCGAGCTTCTGGAACGAATAGTAAGCGCCGTTCATCATGAGATCCCGCGGCACATGATTCGTATCGAACATGAGGCCCATCGCCAGCGAGCCGAGCAGCGCAGTGACAGCCACCATGACCGTCATGAGGATCATGGCCCGCGGGAAGTCCCGCGATGGCTGCTCCAGGTTATTGACATACGGTGACAGCTTTTCGCAGCCGCCTACCGCAAACACCAGGATTGCCAGCGTCGTGAAGTACGCAAAATCGAAATTCGGCATGAAGGTGTCCCAGGTAAACGCAATCGTCTGCGTGTGTGCCTCCGTGATCGCCGGCGCCGCCAGGGCCAGGACCACGTAGAGCAGGGACATCACGAACATCGAGCCGCCAGCCACGGAACCGATCTTCTTGATGGAATTCACGCCCTTGGACGCGAACCACAGGAAGAAGAAAAAGACCACGAGGCACAGCGACTGCAGAAAGAGCGGCTGCACGGTCTTGATGATCGTGCCGTCCTGCCAGGCTGCCCAGCTGAATGCAATGAGGATTGCCTGCGGCTTCTGCGCGAGATACGGCACATGGACGATCCAGTAGGTCCAGCCGGCCAGGAAGGCCAGCCGCGCCCCACAGGTGGAACGTATCCAGGAGCTCACACCGCCGCGGCCTTCCTTGAAGGTCGCACCGAGTTCACCGACCATGAGTGAATACGGGATAAAATACAGTCCAAACATCAAAATCCAGGAAACTACAATATGCAGGCCCTGGTTCGCATAACCGTTGACGATATTACCGAAGCCCCACACCGTAGTGAACGCCATAAGTGTAAGAGCCCGCCAGGTAATCTTGCGGTTTTCTACCATCCGTCATCCGCCTCCAAAGCGTAAGGAATTAAAGCAGTGCCTATAAATTCCTTAAAAAATTTTTGATAAATCATGATTTCGATTAATTATATCACAATTTGTCCGTTTGGGGTGGATATTTTCACAAAAAGTCGCCGGCAAAGTCCATGTCCAGGACATACGAAGGGCAGGAGTCTGGTGAAAACTCCTGCCCAAAAGAGAGGTATATATCATGAAGCCGGCAAAACCGGGATCAGGATTTCGCGGAACCTGCGCTCTCCATCGAGCGCTTCGAGGAAAGTTTGCTCTTGCGCTCGGTGATGAGTGCCTGCATTACGATGAATACGCAGAGCAGCGCACCCACGACGATTTTTGTCCACCAGGCGGAAAGCGTGCCCTGGAAGGTGATAAAGGTGAGGATCACGCCCTGGATGAGCACGCCGAAGAGTGTACCCGGGATGAAGCCCACACCGCCGGTCAGCAGCGTGCCGCCGATGACCGAGGAAGCGATGGCATCCATCTCCATGCCCAGCCCGTGCAGATTGTAGCCGGTGAGCATGATGAGGGAATACGCGACGCCGCCCAGCGCGGCACAGAAGCCGCTGATCGTGTAGACAGTGACCTTCGTGCGGAACACCGGCAGCCCCATGAGCGAGGCGGACGATTCGCTGCCGCCGATGGCGAACACCGTGCGGCCGAATTTCGTATAACCAAGCACCACCGCGGCGATCACCAGGGTAAGGATAGCAATCACGGCCCCGATGGACACAAATCCCAGGCCGAAGACCCCGATGCGCTCACTGGCCAGTCCCACATAGAAGGGATTGGAAATCGTGATGGTATTCTGGGAAATGACCGCTGTCATGCCGCGGCAGAAGAACATGCCGGCCAGCGTGATGATGAAGGGCTGCAGATCGAATTTCGTGATGATGTAGCCCTGCAAGGCTCCAAAGGCAGTCCCGAGTGCCAATACCAGCAGCACCGCGGCCCCAACCGGCACACCTGTGTTTTCCAGCAGATACGCGAGGATCATGCAGCAGAGTGCCAGCACGGCCCCCACCGACAGGTCGATGCCGGCGATGAGCAGGGTAAACGTGATGCCCACCGTCACGATGATGAGCGCCGCGTTATCGATGAAGAGATTGAAGAACACCTGCGGCCGCATGAAGCCCTTGTAGGTCATGATCCCGACCGCATAGAGCACCAGGAAGAGCCCTACCGTAACAAAGAAGGAGAAATATTTGGAAGCAATTACGTTATTCAGAAACTTTTTCATGCCTTATCCACCGCCTTTTCGCCTGTACCGGAATCCGCCGGAGAATGGCGGCGCGACTTCCAGGCATCGAACATCTCCTGGCAGCGCTTCGACTGGATGAGGCAGATGATGACAACCGCAATGGCCTTGACCACCGGCAGCTGGTCCGCCGATACACCGAGTGCATACATGGTCGTCGTAAGCGTCTGGATCGTGATGGCGCCGATCACCGAGCCGCCGATATAGAACTTGCCGCCCGAGAGCAGCGTGCCGCCCAGCGCTACGGCCAGGATGGCATCCATTTCCATATTGAGTCCGGCATTGTTCGCATCAGCCGCCCGGATGAGCGAGCTCTCCAGCAGGCCCGAAACGCCTGCGCAGAAGCCTGAGAACGCATATACGAGGAAAATGACCATGGTCACGTTGATTCCTGAGAACCGGCTTGCATTCGCATTGATACCAACGGACTGCACGAAGAGGCCGATACTTGTCTTTTTCATGAGGAATACCACGAGCAGCACCATCGCGGCGGCAATGAAGATATTCGTCGGCAGGATACTGCCTGGAATCGTGCCCGCGATATAGCTGAACGGCTTGTAGTACACGGTGATGATCTGGCCCTCGGTCATGAGCTGGGCCACGCCGCGGCCAGCCGTCATGAGGATCAGCGTCGCTACTACGGCCTGTATCTTCAGCTTGGCGACGAGGAAGCCGTTCCATATACCGCAGATCACGCCCACGCCGACTGCCGCCAGCATAGCCAGCAGCATGGAATGCTCCGGCACGCCATCTCCGCGGCCGCCAATGAGCATGCAGACCACCGCGGCCGAAATCGCCACGACAGCACCGACGGAAATATCGATACCGCTCGTTGCAATGACGAAGGTCATGCCCAGCGCCAGGATGATAAGGGATGACGACCGCGTGAGGATATCGACGAGACGGCCATAGAGGCGGCCATCTTCGGTCATCTGGATCGTAAGGAAGTCATCCACAAATACCACATTGAATAAAATGAGCACTGCCAATGCCACCAGAGGCAGAAACAGGGAACTCGAGGAAAATTTCTTCAGTGCCTCCATCATGCCTCACCTCCCGCAATTGCCCGCATGACATTATCCGAGCTCACAGCTTCATTCTCAATCTCGGCCACCTTGCGGCGGTCGCGCAGCACGATGAGCTTCGTGCAGGTACGCACCATCTCATCCATCTCGCTCGAGATGAAGATGACCGCCATGCCCTTCTGCCGGGCCAGCGTAATCGCCATCTTCTGGATTTCTGCCTTGGTCCCGACATCGATGCCGCGCGTCGGCTCATCGAGGATCAGCAGCTCCGGCTGGGTCGCGAGCCAGCGTGCGATGATGACCTTCTGCTGGTTGCCGCCCGAAAGGTTCCGGATGAGCTGCTCCCGGCTCGACACCTTGATATTCAAAAGCTTGATGCAGTCATCCGCGATGCGGACCTGCTCCTTGTACGGAATATGGCGGAACATGCCATCCTTCGCCTGCATGGCCAGGATGATATTTTCCCGCACGCTCAAGTCGCCGACGATGCCCTGTTCCTTGCGGTCCTCCGGGCAGAACGCGATTTTCTCCTTCATCGCCGTCATCGGGTTCTTTATATTCAAAGTTGTTCCCCGGACCTCAATCTCACCCTTGGTGATCTGATTGATTCCGAAGAGGAGTTCCGCAAGTTCCGTACGGCCTGAGCCCAGGAGACCTGCAAAGCCGAGCACCTCGCCCTTATGGATCTTCATGTCCACGTCAGCGAGCTGTCCCGTGCAGCTGATATGCTTGGCTGCCAGCAGCACTTCCTCCGACGGCTGGCTCTTTTCCTCCAGCGCATCCATCTTCTCTACAGCTGAAAGCTCCTTGCCTACCATCTTTGCTATGAGTTCATATTTTGGCAGCTTCGCCACATCATAGGCGCCGACGAGTTCGCCGTTGCGCAGTACCGTGACGCGGTCGCAAAGCTCATAAATCTGTTCCAAAAAGTGCGATATAAAAATAATGCCCATGCCCTGCTGCTGCAGCTGGCGGATGATCTTGAAAAGACGCTGGGTTTCCTGCTCATCGAGACTCGACGTCGGCTCATCAAGGATGAGGATCTTCGCCGAAACATCCACAGCTCTGGCAATTGCAATCATCTGCTGCATAGCCACGGAATAGTTGTCCAAAGTCTTTGTCACATCGATGTTCACGTTCAGGCGCTGCAAAAGCTCCTCCGCCCGCGTATTCATCGCTTTCCAATCAATAAAACCATGCTTTTTCGGCTCCCGGCCGATGAAGATATTCTCTGCCACACTGAGATTCGGGCAGAGGTTGACCTCCTGATACACTGTGGAAATACCGCATTCCTGCGCTTCCTTCGGCGTCCGCGGCGCAATCTCTTTGCCATCCAGCAGCACCGTGCCGCCATCACGCGGATATACACCCGTAAGCACCTTGACCAGCGTGGACTTGCCTGCGCCGTTCTCCCCCATGAGCGAATGGATCTCGCCGGCCCGCAGCGTAAAATCCACCTTGGAAAGAGCCCGTACCCCCGGGAAAATCTTATCGATCTGCCGCATCTCCAAAAGAACCTTTTCCATACTTTCACCCCGTTCCTGGATAACTGCTGATTACTTATACATACAGCCAATTACATATAACGTCATTGTTCAGGATTTCGCCGTGCGAAGTCCTCCCATGCTATTTCAGGTTATAAATAGAGCCGCGTCCTATACATGCGCGGTATGGGGCGCGGCTCCTGTCAACTGCCTATTAATACTTTCTTTCCGGCAAAGTCTTTTCTGCTACATCTGCCGGGAAAATGCCCTCGTCAACATAGACGAGCTTTTCAACCTTTTCACCATTGAGGATCTTCTTGGCGGTTTCCATGAGCAATGGTCCCTGCAGCGGGTTGCACTCAACCGTGCAGTTCGATTTGCCTTCGATCATAGCCTGGAAGATACCCTTTACACCATCGATGGAGATGATGGTGATATCCTTGCCAGGTTTGAGACCTGCAGCTTCAATAGCCTGGATAGCACCCAGAGCCATATCATCGTTCTGAGCAAAGAGGATATCGATCTTATCGCGATCGGATTTGAGGAAGGATTCCATAACTTCCTGGCCCTTCTGACGAGTGAACTCACCCGTCTGGGAAGCAAGAAGGTTGTATTTGCCAGCATTCTGGGAAGCAGCCATAGCATCCTTGAAGCCTTCCTGACGGCGGATTGCTACGGAAGAACCAACAGTGCCCTCGAGCTCTACGATATTGAATTTATCGCCGCTTCTCGGTTTCTTGTTGTTCTTAGCCATGTACTCGTCGATCCACTGGAAGACCTTTTTGCCTTCAGCAACGGAGTCCGTGCCGATCTTGGCTACATAGAGGGAATCATCGCTGACCTTTACATCACGGTCAACAACGATAACCGGGATCTTTGCGTCCTTAGCTTCTTTAAGAACTGTATCCCAGCCCGTCTCTACAATCGGGACAAAGGCGATGATATCAACGCCCTGGGCAATGAAGGAACGAATTGCTTTGATCTGATTTTCCTGTTTCTGCTGCGCATCAGAGAACT
>CAZFPA010000040.1:0-18461 GCA_964520975.1 uncultured Selenomonadaceae bacterium
GCGATGCCCCGGCCATGATTGCCATCGGTTGCGGTCACAAAGGTCAGCTCTCCCAGTCGCTGCCGCAGCGCCGTCCCCGTCATCTGCGTGAACGATAGCTCCGCCATATCCAGCCCCAGCCGTTCCGCGATATAGCTGCCAATGGCATAGCTGCCGCCAAGGACCTTAAAGGCATTGAGCCCGAAACGCCGGCTCTCATCCTTGACATAGAAACCGCCCAGCTCCAAAGCCGCAGCTGTTTGCGGCAGCTCCGCCAAGGGGGTCGGTGCATATCCGGGAAAGCTGCGGTGAAAGCTCTGCACCTGCTGTGCCTTTTCCCGGCCAAAGCACTGGACATCACTGCCATTCGCGGGCCGCTGCCGCATAACCATCTGACATTTCATCTCTATCCCTCCAGCTTTTTCTTGCGAAATTTCTTTACAAGTATTATTATATTGACATATTTACTCTATGTATATCATAATATGGCTTTAAAGTATCATTATTTTGACTTCATGCTTGAAAGGAAGTGCTCTTATGCAGGTATACGATATCCCCATTGATCCCGAGCAGCGGGAAGAAACACAGCATGGCACCTTTGCCTTCCCCCTGGCCATCTACGAAACCGACCTGCAGAAGAATATCCTGGGCTATGTCCACTGGCACTGGCATGAGGAGCTTCAATTCTCCTATATGCAGAAAGGCAGTGCGGACTTCTTCGTTGGTCAGGAAAAAATCACCCTGCAGACCGGTGATGGCATTTTCATCAACAGCGGCGTCCTGCACCAGATCCGTCCGCACCAAAGGAACCAGCAGAATGCCTATGTCTGCCTGGATGTTCATCCGGCTCTGCTGCGTGGCTTTCCCGGCAGCATCATCGATCAGAAATACCTCCGGCCCTATCTGCAGAACAGCAGCTTCAGCTATAAGTATCTGCCGCATTCGGCAGCGGAAACCCGGCCACTGCTCCAGCGACTGCAGGAAATCCATCAGCTGTATACCTGCCAGGAAGATGGCTATGAACTGTCCATTCTGATCCGGCTGCTGCAGGCCTGGAAAGACCTCCTGTCCCTGGAACCCGAACGCATTGCCGTAGCTGCCCCGGAGCAGGATCAGCAGCGGCTGAAGACCATGCTCACCCTGATACAGGAACACTATCCGGAAAAGCTTACCCTGCAGGATTTCTCGGCTGCCGTGCATCTTTGTGACAGCCAATGCTGCCGCCTGTTCCGGCAATACATGCACTGTACGCTCTTTGCCTACCTGCTGGAATACCGGCTCGAACGCAGCATGGAAGCCCTGCTCGTATCCGCGGCTCCCATCAGCCGCATTGCCTATGAACATGGCTTCAGCACCACCAGCAGCTATATCAGCCGGTTTCGTCAAAAAACCGGCTGTACACCCCTGGCTTTTCGAAAAAAGCAGGGTACTCCAGCAGGAGGCACGGAATGAACTGCTTTCTTTATCCCCGAACCCGATACAAGTCCGCTACAAAAAACAGCGTTCATCGCTTCGGCGACGAACGCTGTCTGTCTTCTATGCTTTATCTTTGCAGCCGCTGCAACAGGGACCTGCCGTCGAACACCGCCTGTGCCCCCAACTGTGCCTCGATGCGCAGCAGCTCATTGTATTTGGCTACCCGTTCCGTGCGATTTGGCGCTCCGGTCTTGATCTGTCCGGCATTGAGGGCCACCACGAGATCGGCAATCGTGGTATCCTCTGTCTCGCCTGAACGATGCGAGACAATGGCCCGGTATCCGGCCTCATGCGCGAGCTGAATGGCCGCAATTGTCTCAGACAGCGTACCAATCTGATTGAGCTTGATGAGAATCGCGTTAGCGGCGCCAAGTGCAATGCCCTTGGTAAGCCGCCGGGTATTCGTGACAAAAAGGTCATCCCCGACGAGCTGGACCTTATCGCCCAGGCGGCGGGTAATCTTCTGCCAGCCTTCCCAGTCCTCTTCATCGAGCGGGTCTTCCAGCGAAACAATCGGATACTTTTCCAGCAGAGCCGCCCAATGCTCAATAAGAGCATCCGTAGTGAGCTGTGTTCCGGCCTTCGGGAGCACGTATTCCCCCTTGTTCCGGCCCTTCCATTCACTGGCGGCTGCGTCCATGGCCAATACGAAATCACGGCCCGGCACATAGCCAGCTTTTTCAATAGCCCGCAGAATGTACTGGATTGCGGCCTCATCACTGGGCAGATCAGGGGCAAAGCCGCCCTCATCCCCAACAGAGGTCGCCAGCCCGTCGGCTTTCAGGATGGCAGCCAACGCATGGAACACCTCGGCGGACCACTGCAGTCCCTGTGAAAAGCTCTTCGCGCCAGCCGGCATGATCATGAATTCCTGTACATCCACGGTATTGGAGGCATGCGCGCCGCCATTGAGGATATTCATCATCGGGACCGGCAGCCGGCCCGCGGCAATTCCCCCCAGGAAGCGGTAGAGTGGCTGCCCAAAAGAAGCGGCCGCCGCACGGGCACTTGCGAGGGACACGGCCAGGATCGCATTGGCACCAAGCTTCGATTTATCCGGCGTGCCATCGGCCTCGATCATTGCCTGATCGACAGCCTGAACATCGGCAGCGGATTTCCCCACCAAAGCCTCAGCCAGGAGCTGAATATTTTTCACCGCCTGCTGCACGCCCTTGCCATTATATCTTTTTGCATCGCCATCCCGAAGCTCCAGGGCTTCATAGATTCCCGTCGACGCACCGCTCGGAACGGAAGCGCGGCCCATGCTGCCATCGGCAAGATATACTTCTGCCTCTACTGTAGGATTCCCGCGGGAATCCATAATTTCACGTCCAATGATCCTGGTGATCCTTGTATCCTTCATAAACAAGCCCTCCTTATCCCCTGGCACTTCTTTGACCAAGGGTTCTGTATTTCCATGTCATTATCATACCATTTTACAAGGAAATAGTCAAGAATGATTCTCATTTATATATTCATTTTTCCCTGACCGAACGCTGCAGATGATTGTACAGTGCACCGGTCATTCCGGCATCATTCCCCAGACGGGCAAAAGCAATGTCCGTATGCGCGGCGATCGCGGGGATAACCACCTCCGCAAAGGCCCTTTGGATACGCGGCGCGAGATATTCCTGCTGTTCCATGATGCCGCCACCGAGCACAATGCGTGCAGGATTCAATACATAACAGATATTTGCCATTCCCAGCGATAAATAATGCAGCATGGTATCGATGCCCCGGACGGCAATAGCATCACCGGCCTTGGCCCAGGCAAAGATCTGCCGTCCGTCCACCGCGGTTTCGTCCAACCCCTTGGCAGCTGCTACCTGGCGGACCAGCTGGCGGGTGGAGGCCAGATCTTCCAGCGAGCCCTGCTGTCCGATGCGCAGATACCCCACCTCACCGGCACTATAGGCGGCTCCATGCACGAGCTTTCCCTGCAGCAGCACACAGCCGCCGATGCCGGTTCCGACGGTCATGCAGCATAACGAGTCCACGCCCTGGCCGGCGCCCTGCCAAAGCTCACCCAGGCCGGCACAATTCACATCGTTTTCCACGGTGCAGAAAACCCCGGCAGCCTCAGAAATGAGCCTGGCCAGCGGCGTTCCCGTATAGCCCGGGAAATGCGGCATCGCATAAATAATGCTTCCCTGTTCAGGATCTACGATGCCGGCCGTAGAAATTGCCACGCCCTGAATCGCATGCTCCGCCTGATAGTCCCGAACGATTCCAATGACCTTTTCAACCAGAGCGGTCGCGCCTTTCTCCTGCAGCTCACTCGGCACGGTCCTCTTATCGGAAAATACGCCCGCCGCATCGGCCAGGCCATATTTTAAAGCAGTTCCGCCAATATCAATACAAACATATTCCGTCATCGTCAGATTTCCTCCTTTTTCAGCTAGCGAATCGCGGCAGAGAACTTCTTCGTAATGAGCTGCGGCCGCGTAATAGCCGAACCAACAATAACGGCATAGGCACCGGCAGCCATTGCCGCCGAAAGATCCGCCGGCGTATGGATGCGGCCCTCGGCGAAGACCGGCACCGGTGCAGCGGCTGCCAGACGCTGCACGAGCTCAAGATCCGGTCCGGGCAGTTGTGGTGAATACGGCGTATAGCCCGACATCGTTGTGGAAACGGCATCGGCCCCAAGCCGGGCCGCCTCCATCCCCTCCTCATAGTTCGATATATCCGCCAGTACCAGCACCGAGGCCGCATGCACCCGCGCGATCAGGTCAGCGAGCGCCGCATCTCCCGGCCGGCGGCGCTTCGTCATATCGATGGCAATCATCTCACAACCCGTGGTCAGCAGTTCCTCCACCTCGCGCAGAGTTGCCGTGATATAGATATCTGAATCCGCATAGTTCCGCTTGATGAGACCGATGACAGGAAGGCCGGTGACACGCCGGATCTCCCGGATATCCTCCACGCCCTGAGCGCGGATTGCCGCAGCGCCGCCCTCTTTGGCCGCGCGTGCCATGCGCCCCATGATGAACGGACTGTGCAGCGGCTCATCCGGCAAAGCCTGACAAGAAACAATCAACTTCCCCTTGCTATCCTGTAAAAAATTCATAAACTGCCCCTCCTGTAATCCCGGTTATAACTTTCCTTATTCCATTGATATGCATTGATTTTATTCGACAAAATATGGATATTCCCTCCAACAGGGTTGCCCGGAAAAGCTTTCCAGACAGAAAGAACCCGGTCCTGCGGTACAGGACCGGGTTCCCTCATTCTGCCGACGCAGCGGAAAAATAATCGTAGGCATCAACGACGTCAAGGAACGCGCCATCAAAGCCGGCAGCCAGTATCTGATCCAGATAGGCCGACTGCGAGCCATACAGCAGTGCCCGCCATTCCCGGGTCCAGTATTTTACCTTGTAGCTGCCAACCCAATCCTCATTTTTCGCGGCCAGCCAGGCCGGTGGAGCATCTTCCCACGCGGTCTGCCAATACGGACGATAGGTCTCCGCCTCCCCCACGCTCATGTAGGCAAAAACAAGCCGCTTCCCGCCATTGGCCTTCTTTTTCAGGGCCTGGACCTCAGCCGGCTGCAGCGGCGCATCCCCATAAATCAGATCGACAATCAGCAGATCGTAATTGGTAGCCTGCAGCGCAGCGAGATAAGCCGCTCGCGTCGCAAAACGCTCCGGATTCAACAAAACCAAAAAGTTTCTGGCGGTTCGCAGACTGCGGCAGTTTTGCGCATTCTCGTTTTCCAGTGCGGCCGGAATGGTATCCAGCTGTCGGCGGGGCGCAGCAAAACCGACCAGCCCATCCTGCCGATTCAACGACGAAGCACTGCGAACTGCCCGGCGGCTGAAGCAATAATCAATATTGAAAACCGGCAGCTGCTGCAGCTTGGCATACTGAATATAGGCGCGCATAGACGCCTGCTCCTCCGGCGGCGTTGCCACATCGTCCTTCAGTTCCCAGCCATAATGACAGGATTCTGTAAGCACGCCATCCAGGCTCGCCGCCAGTGCAGCAACTGCAGCGGGCGGCGTTTCTGCCGGATTCAGCAGCGGCAGTCCATTATTGCTGAGAAGGAAAAACGCCGTGTTTTTCCGCTGCGCATACTGATGGATGTCCACCAGCAGCTGCACCATCTCCTGCCGATACTCCAGCGCACCCGCCGGAATCTGCGCTGCAGCCCTGACGGGAATGGACGCCAGACTGCCTGCCAATACAAGCGTAACGAACAAACTACCGGCCATTCGTAAAAAATCCATTTCCATACAGCCTCCTTTCCCTATCAGAAATTATAATTCCAAAGGAACCGCGCCCCCCAGCCATTGTAATCCGAGGTACTGCTGCCCTGTATGACATAGCGTTCCAGGTAAAGCGACAGTGCTTCCCGGGCGTTGAGCTGCTGTTCATAGCCCAAAAGCAGCGTCAGACGGCGACGGTCGTCCGTATAGGTATTGCGCAGCGGGTCATAGCTGGCACCATTGGCGGTCATATAGGTTCCAAAGACCCGGAGCCGGCGTTGCTTATCAAAGCGATGAAGCATCCCCAGCCCGAAATACTGGCGATGAATGCCGCTGTTCGGTACCAACGTTTCCTCTGCATAGGCATTGGCCCCCGTATAGGAAAGTCCACCATAGGCGGCAAAGGCATTCCTGGCAGAAAAGGCCTTTTCATAATATACCTCTCCCCCCAGCTCACGGCCTTCCGTATACCGCAGATTGTTTTCATCCGTTTCCCCGACATGCTCTGTCAGGAAGAGTCGGCCCAAAAGCTGGCTGGCCGCGCCGGCATGCAGATAGCTCAGCTCAAGATTTGCCAGATTCCCGGGAGCAATCCTGGAGCCAGGCACATCTTTGGAATACGCATAACTGCCGCGCAGTGAATAGGATGCCTGCCAGGTAAGGCTGTCCTCATCGGTGATATGCCGGGTCACCTCAAGCCCCGGTGTCCAGTTCCAGCCCTCACCGAAGCGCGTAAACGCCGCCACATCATCAGGAACTACCGCATTATCGAAGATCCGTGACTGCCCCGTTGGTATATTCACCGTAAAATCATAGCGCACATCATATCGTGGATGCGGATTCAGGCGGCTCACGCTCAGTGTCGTATCCGTCCAGCCGGAAACACTGCCATTTTCCTTTCCGGTATGTGAGCTGATATAGCCGGTATTCAAAGACACATCGAAATGATGGTGGCGATCCGACGAGTTGAAGCTGTACGGCAGATAAAACTGATGCCCATGCTCTGTACCCTGCCAGGAATAAAATTCCATTCCCTGCGAAAGAGAACGGCCCTCCCCCCAGTAATCCAATGAATACTGGGCAGTGCGCTGTTCCTTTTCCGCCAGCAGACGATCCGTGCGTACCTGCTGGAGGTTGCCTTCGGCCTCCGTCAGATACCCTTCCGCCTCAGCCGCATCCTGGCTGGCCGAATCCGCGTCCTGCGCGGCCTCCGCCTCGTCCCGGGTGAGATCCGCAACGGTCTGGCGGGCATCCGCTTCTTCATCTTCCGCCTGTGCCTGCGCATCCAGCAGTGCATCGTAATTGTCCTGTACTTCGTCGAGATGCCGGGAAGCGGCATCGTACTGCTCCTGGAGCCCATCAAGGGCGGCAGCATTCCCCTCGGCAGCATCACTTCCTTCTCCGCTCGCAGCTGACTGATGTGCATCGATCTGCTGCTCCACCGTATCCAGATATTCCGAGTCGTAGTCAACCTCGGCAAAGGCCTGTGCTATCCGTTGTGCCAGCGGCGAACGTGCCGCACGGCTGCCCTGCGCTGCCCCGGAACCAGCAGGCTCTCCCATGCCCTGGGGTTCCGCCGCCTGGAGTGCTGCCTGCAAAGCGGCCTCCTGTCCTTGCGCCTCGTAGAGCACCGGAATAAAATCCGCAACCGCCTGCTGGCTTTCAATCGCAGCAGCGGTCTTTGCCTGCGCATCCTGCTGCGCTGCCGCCAGCTGCTGACGAGCCGCCGTCAGCCTGTCACGGGCACTCTGTGCCGCATTCTTCGCATTCTGCAGGGCGATAGCTGCCTGGTCGCGATCATTCTCCGCCTGCACCAGGTAACGCTCCGCCTGCTTCAGATCTGTCTTTGCCTGGGCCAGATCCCGCACAGCCTGATGATAAGCAAGGACATCCGCTGCAGAATTCTCCATATAGCTGAACACATTCGGCACATCACGTATGACGTTAGGCGCAGCCTCTGCCAGCAGCGGCTGAAGAAAGGATACGCTCAAAGCCGCCCGGGCCAGGTACACCAGTCTTTTTCTCTTCAACTCTGCTTCACTCCTTTTCTCCTGCTGCCGCCCGTCCGGCAAACCATTTTGACAGCTTCGTAAAGATACCCTTTGACTCCAGATAAAATACCGGGCGGGAGCAAAAAATGAAATAATCGATGCGCCGACAAAAATAAGCCATGCGGAAATAGGCTGCCAGGAACGCCAGCGCTGTAGCGAGGAAAAAAGTAAAGCCATAGCTCTTCTCGCCCAGGAAAAAGCCGATGATGCCAAAGACCAGCACCGCCGTCAGCAGTGTCCCGACAATCCAGAGAACGCCCTTCTGATCCTCAAAGTACAGCAGCATCGTATACATGACCTGCACGATCCCGAGAAAAAAGGCCCCGAGCACAATCATGATATAGATATTCACCGCCTCCGAAGACAAGCCCAGCAACGTCAGGAAGTAATTCCCCAGGGCCAGGAAAATCAGGCTGAATACGAGCTGGAATTCGGCAATGTTGCGAAGCTCTACCCAAAGCGTATGCAATACATCCTGCTTGGCATCCTCAATATCCTTGAAGTTCCCCTTTTGCGTAATGTATTTGAAATACACCGCATATTTTTCATAAAAATGCAGCTCCGTCGATACAACAAACATCATCATGACCGGCAAAATCGACAGGAACGCATAGAACGTGACCACATCATATACAGGGGCATATACGTAGGTATCGGCAATCCGTACCCCCATGGGCCCCTGCCAGATGATGATATTCGGCAGATACAGGGCCAGTGCATAGAAAAAGGCGATAAAGAACAGGCAGGGATGCTTCTCAAAATACGGCAGGAAGGAAAAATTCAGCCCCTGTGCATGATAGCCGAAATAGCGGATGATATGCACGAAAAACAGCGTGACGATACAGGCAATGCCGATATTCATAGCCAGCAGCACGCCAGGAACCGGCGGCAGGCAGCCTGTATACAGTACGAAGAAAGAAAGCAGGATACTGACCAGGACCCCGCAGATGTAGCTCTGAAAAAGTCCCCGATAGTTCTTGACAGCCGTGAGATACACACCCTGCAGCCAGATTGCCAGCATCTGCATAAAAACCAGATAGGTCAGCAGCTTGACGAAAAAATCCAACGGTTTGTTCCAAAAGAAACAGATTGCGGCAAGACTGCCGATCAGACTGGTAAATGCCAGGATTCCGAACAGTGAGGCCGTAACCTCCCGATGGTCACCGCTGTACAGGAGATCAGCCAGATAACGCGTAATGACCATGACAAAGCCGCTCGAAAGGATATGGGAAAACACAAAAGGATAGATGATGGAAGCGGTATACAGCCGCGATTCTTCCTCCGATACGCCAAACAGTACGAACATGAGCTGAATGGCGAGTACCATCCCTGTCATAAGGGCAAACGGACCGGCTGTAATGACGGCAGAATAGCTGTACGCTTTCAGATAGCTGCTGGCCGTACGCCCATTGAATAACTTCTTCAGTTCAAAACCAATTCCGGCCATTCAGTTTTCCTCCTCCTGCAGCCCTGCATATACCTTCCGATAGGAATCGATGAATTTTTCATAGGTGTAAGCTGCCTTGACCCGTTCAAAGCCAATTCGGCCCATACGCTGGCGAAGCTCGGGGTTCCTTGCCAGCCGCAGAATCTCCCGGGCCATATTCTCATAATCCATAGGAGCGACAACCGCTCCGGCCGCTCCCCGCTCATCACCGGTCCGTCCATAGATGAGCTCACGGCAGCAGCCAACATCGGTTGTCACAAAGGGGCGATGCGCTCCCTGGCCCTCGAGTACCGCCAGTGGCTGTCCCTCGCTGATGCTGCTCAGGAGCAGGATATCCATTTTCCCCAGGTAGTCAGTCACCTTGACCGAGCCGGTAAATTCCACATCCTGCAATTGAAGGATCTCTACGGTCTGCTGACATAGCGCATAATATTCCGGGTCCTCCTCACAGGGTCCCATGATATAGAGCTTTGCATCATGCAGCGCCTGTTTGACGAGGAAAAACGCCCGCAGCATTGTGATGATATCCTTGATCGGAACCACCCGCACAACAGCCCCGATGATAAGCGGCTCCGCCTGCAGCGGAGCTTCCGGGATATCCTGGAAGCGCTCCAGATGGATTCCATTCGGTATGATGCCGATCTTCTCCGGTGCACAGCCCAACTCCATTTCCGTCTGTGCATTTTTCTCGAACAGGGTAAACACCTGGCTGGCCTTTTCATACGCCAAATGCGCCAGGTTATAGAAATACTGTATCCATACGGATTTGAAATCCCCCTTGGCCCACTGGCATTTGATGATTTCAGCCTCCCGTTCCCGCGAATAGATGCCATGCTCTGTTATGAGAAAGGGCTTTTTATAGAGCTCCGCCGCAATGCCGCCTAAAATACCGCAATAGCCGGTAGCCACGCTGTGATAGGCATCCGCCTCCGGAAGCTCCTGCTGCAAAAGGTAAAAAAGCGGCAGCAGCATAGAACGCATCGTCCAAAAAAAATCAGTGAAAGGCAGATAACTGTATTTCTTCTGATAAACCTCCTCAATGACATCGAAGAAATCCGCACTCATAAAGATCTCCAAAGGATCTCTTTTCCGTCTGCCGCGAAAAATCGCGATGAGCTCATGGAGCCGAATGGGATTATCGCCCATGACAAGCTCCTGCAGGCAAACCTTCTCCGCGGGCTGCAAGGTATGCATCCGCATTGCCGGCGAACGCAGCGCGAGAATCTCATCCAGGAACACCTCCTGGATGGCAACCAGATTCTTCGGGCGCTTATAGCGGAAATGACCGCGATCCTTCTGCTCCGCGCCAATCGAATACAGCACGAATTCATGCTCGGGAAAACCCTCGATCAGCATCTGCACCCAGGAGGATACACCGCCAACAATGTAGGGATAGGACCCCTCCGTCAATAAACAGATTCTCATAGCGGTGCAGCTCCCTTCCAAAAAATATGCGCCTGCGGCTGCCGGATAGTTACCAGATAGACAGCCTCACCAATAGAATCCACCTGACAGCCCTCCGTATGATCGATACCCTTTGTCGTCCGCAGAACGAACTTCAACGGAGCATGATAATTCCAGCAGTACAGCGTAAGCCCGTCGGCAGCCTCCTGAACGCGATAATCCATATCGTAATAATCGCCCAGATAATCAGCCCCCTCAGAGGCCGTGCAGGCCTGGAGCCATCCGTACCGCTCCTGCAGCCAGTCAAAGGTATTCGTAAGACCGGCCTTCATCATCGCCCAGCTCAGGTTCTTGCTTTCTTCATAAAAGATCTCATCCGGATGTATGAAATGCGAAAATACGCCAATGTAATTCAGAACATTGATATCCTCCCACAGCATATCCTTCGTCGGAATGTGTCCCGCGCTCACCCGGGGAATTTCATAGACGCCCTGATAAAATCCTGTATCATGGCGCTCAAAGTTCTGGAAATACGCCCGCTCCTCCAGGGCCCCGCTGAAAAGTGAGGCATAGACCTTCATTTCAGGAAATACATTCTTTACAGCGGCTTTGCCCTCAGGACTGAGGATATTCGACGGCGGTACATAGACCTGGAAATCATAATCCGGGTATACCGCCTTAATGTAGCGGCGAAGCTCACGCAGGGAATCCTCCATATCCGCCTGGCTCTCCCAGGGCTGATAGTCCAGCTCCTCCTGATTGTAGCCGGCCGGAGCCAGCGACTGATGATTATATCCATGGATACCGAGCTCACCGCCGGCCTTCAGCAGTTCCCTCCCATAAACAATCAGATTATCCTTGGCCTTCCGCCCCTCCAGCTCCCGGAACGGTCCCTTGACCTGATCGCCATAGGACTCGATGATCAGTCCGGTGTACTTCAGTTTATATTTCCTGGCATTTTCCAGCATCGTCGGCCACCAGACCTGCCGATAAAATTCTTCCGTACTCAACTGCAGCTCATTATAAATGCGGGAAAAATCCCCCTCCGGCTCTGGCGCCGGAAAATCATCAAAAAAGAAAAATTTCAGTCCGGCAACCGGATAGATATACTCCTCCCTGGCCTGACTCAGCGCAGCTGTCAAAAGGCCAATATTGCGTTTTTCCACGATACCCAAACCATTGTACACCAGATACTTGCCGGCACCGGATGGATTCTCCCATACCAGCGGCATCCCATCCGCCGAAGCAATATGAACCGTAGCTGCCGGCTGCAGCTGCACGGCGCAGGCATCGGTCCGATACCCCGGAGTATTCATGGAAAAGCCTTTCGCCCCGAATAAGAAATCCGTCTGTACCTCTATGCCCGGTACCTCCCGGAGACCGTCCATCGCCGTGATTCCCAGCCGTTCCAGCAGTTCTGCCGGCACCTCATTGGGAAATAAGCGCTGCAGAAACAGAGCGGTCCCCCCCGCCTCCACATACTGTTCGACTCGCGGCAGCGCCGCAACCTGCTGCAGCTGACCGGTGGCCAGTACAACGCCCGCATAGTCTTCCCGGCGAATCTCCGTATCCTCGTCATAAGGAAGCACGACAGCCTGTTTCTTCTGTCCTGCCAGCATTTTTTTGATTTGATGCTGCAGCAGCGTGCTGCGTACATTTTCCGGATTGTATATGACCAGGAAGGTGTCCCGTCCCAGGCTGGCCTTATCCTGCTGGCTATTTTCCAGCCGCCATTCCGCCCGGGTATCCTTCGACCGTACCGCACTCAGATATAAGAATCCATCCATCCGATTGTATTGGAAAAACAGTCCCAGCAGGAATACCAGGATAAAGATTCCGATAAAATTTCCTTTATACATTTGCGGCCGCCCCCTTACGATCCCAGAAGCGTATGACTTCCATCGCCTCAATCGTGAGCTTTATGGGCAGCGCCTTGAGTTCATCGATTTTCTGCTGAAGCGCCTCAGGCTCATGCCTGGCCTGATAAAGACGGATATACATGAGATACGGCTGCTCGGTTCCAGGAAAATGCTGTAGAAACAGGGCACAGACCTCCTGTGCCGAATCGTAGCAGGCCAGACGGATATCCTGGCAAATCTTTTCGCGATAGTGCTCCGTCTTTTCCGGTTCTGCAGCAACGAGCCGTCCCAGCACCGCAGCATACCGCTCTTCCTTTTGCCGGCGCGTCATCGGATCAATGAATTTTTGTGCAATATATTCCCGTAAATTGGCAGCATAGTCATTCAGCAGTGCCGCGGAAACATTTTCCTCATGAAGCTGCTTTTCCTCTTGAAACAACTGGGTTTCCAGCGCTTCAAGCTTCGTGGTGAGCATGGAAATGGCATAATAGGCAATCTCGCGGTCTTCATCATGCACTGCCTGCTGCAGTACCTGCTGGTTCTGCAGCATATTCTGCTTGATGGCTTCGGTAAAGAAACGCCGCTTTTGCTGTGGATTTTCCACAAACAACGCATCGTTCAACGGAATGATATCGGCCTCCTGCCGCATATTCCGGCTGAACACGCGGGCATCCCGCTGCAGTTTATGCCTGGCGACCAACGCTCCAGCAGGTGCATGGCGGCATAAAAGATGCATGCCGACTAAAATGACCGCACCGAAAAAGGGCAGCAACAGTACAAACAGTGTTTCCGTCTCAGCCTGCTGCACCGGAAGGCTGCGCCGCACACAAAGGAAAAACAGCACCGTAGTCAGCCCATGCAGCACCAGACAGGGCAATAGCAGCGTATTCATAACCGATCCCCCACCGCCTGGCTTTGGATTCCCTTTTGCCGCAGCCGCTGGCGCACATTCTCAACCGTATCCTTTGCAATATCAATCAAAAGAAGATACAGCTCTCCTTCATAAAGTCCAAGAAAGTCTTCGGCGCGAGCCGTCGCGGCCAGCAGCTGATCCATCTCCTCATAGCTGCGGCCAGCCAGTTCCAGGCGCAAAAATTCGATAGGAACCGGAACCTGCTGCATCTGACAACGCTCCACGATTTCCAGCCGGATCTTATAGAACTCCGCTTCCTGCAGAATCCTGGTATTGGGCAGATATTTACTGCTTTGGCGGCTTTCCTCATAGCGATAGGCTTTTCCCATCGCACTGGCGATAAGACGCGCGGTGAGCGAGAGCAGATTCTGCTGAGCCAGCGACCACTGGGAAAAGTCCAGGCCAAAAATTTCTATGACAGCAATCACCTTATTGTCATAGACAATCGGTGCTGCCAGATCCGGCAAATTCTTTTGCAGCTTGCGATTGAAAAAAATACGCTTGGCGTAAAGAACCTCCTCAAGATAAGGCGTATCCGCAATCCGAAGAGAACGCGGCACCTGCTCCATGCCAGAGCCGCAGCGGACCTTCTGGCGCAGATACAGGCCATTTTTTCCCACAACGTACAGGGCAACCCGTTCTACAGAAAGAATTTCCGCCGTTACTTCCGCGGCCTTCGTAAAGACATTTTCCAGTTCCACACTGTCAAGCCCGCGAATGATCCGATACACCCGGCCAATGCTGTCATTGGAATTGACGATCTGCTGATACAGCCGTTCCTTGACCGCAATGCTTTCTTCGTAACGTTTCTCAAGAAAGGCATAGCGCTCATGGAGCTTATTCTTCTGATATTGCTCCGATTCCAAATGCAAATCGTGCTTATCGGTAATGTACCCGGTCAGAACCCCTAAAAACAGATAGGCGGCAAAATGCAGCAAATGCTGCGGCAAATAGAGAAGCGCAACAAGATCCGCTCCATTTTGCGTAAAGCTGTAGCCTAGCAGAGCAGTCGAAAGCACAACTGCCGGAATCGACTGCTTTTTTCCATAGAGAATTCCCATCGCTGCAATATAGATATAATTGAAATCCAGGCCAATCGAGGTATTTACCATAGAGCCCTTTTGCGAGAACATGATTCCCACCATCAGGCAGAACGCAACGAGATTTTCCAGATAGGGCTTGAACGTATCGATCTTTTTCTGCCGTATCGCCTGCTGCTTCTTTTTCTGCTGCAGCTTTTCATCCTGCTGTTTCCATTCCTTGTACCAGTCATAGGTCTGCCGAAGCCCTGTCGCCAGATCTGCCTTCTGATACCAGCCAAGTTCCTTCCGGCAAAGAGAATTGTCAAGCGTTGCCCGTTGAAAGTTTCCTACTGTCTCGCTATCCCAGATAATATCCGGCAGCTTCATGAACTGCTGACAGGTATCCAGCAGCGACTGAAATGTCATTTGCTGATTGGAGGAAATATTCATCCGGTCACCGTTATAGCTGCGCTCTGCGGCCTGATAGACTGCGAACGCGGCATCATCGACATATAGCATATCCCGTGTCTGCTGTGCCGACCCTTTGAAGCGAAAGGGGATCCCATACAGAGCCGCATGCATGAACTGTGAAATGACGCCATGGTCGGGCAACTGTCCTGGCCCATACACAGAGGCGAAGCGCAGCGCTGTGACATTCAGACCAAAAACCCGCTGCCAATGCAGAGCGTATTTTTCATTGATGTCCTTTTGCATAGTTCGCGGATTCGTAATGAGTGGAAGCTCATCCTCATTTGCCGCAATCCGGGCATGGTCAACAAGACTGCCCGTCGATGTCAGAAAAAATTTTTTGACACCATATTTGCTGGACAGATGCAGCATATTCACCAGACCCAAAAAATTGATTTCACTGTTTTCCATGTACCCTTCCCGCTTAAAGGAAGTCGAACGCTCGGCGTTGTGGATCACAACATCCAGATTATGGATGCGAAACAGCTCTTCACATCGTCCGTCCGTAACGCTGTACGGATAGAAATGATGCGCGGCAGAGACTTTTTTCATCCGTGCCGATGACAGATCATCCAGGATAAAGACATCCCAGCCCTCTTTTATAAATCGCTCAGCTATAGCCTGGCCTAGAAATCCATAGCCACCGGTAATCAGAACTTTCTTTTTAAAGGCCGTCACAGCTATCACCTCATTTATGTCTCAATTTTCTGTGTTTTTATAGCAACCCTGTTCCAAATTCTATGTCCATATACTTTGTGCAGTTCTTCTTTAAATATTTTCTCTACATATTTTCCAAATCCTTCTAACCTTTTGAGGAAAGATATCTTTCCTCAAAAGCTGCGGATACTCAGCTTCGTATCCGCAGCTCCCAAAAGGCCACAGCACTGGCAGCAGCCACATTCAGAGAATCCACCGCATGCGCCATCGGAATGCGGACCACATAGTCGCAGGCATCGATCACAGACTGCTCCAGCCCATAGCCCTCAGAGCCAAAGACCAGCGCTAGCCGCTCCTCCGCAGCCAGCACCGGATCATCGAGACGGATAGAGCGGTCCTGCAGCGCCATTGCCACCGTCTTGAAGCCAAAGTGCTCCAGCGAGGCATCGGCAGGCTCCAGATACGCCCAGGGAATCTGAAAAATGGTTCCCATACTCACCCGCACAGCCCGGCGGCACAACGGATCACAACAGGAATGACGCACCAGCACCGCATCTACCCCCAGGGCTGCTGCCGAGCGGAACAGCGCGCCCACATTGGTAGCGTCCGTCATCCCATCAAGTACAGCGACCCGGCGGGCGGTACGGCAAAGTGCAGCGGCCGCTGGCAGTGTCGGCCGATGCATAGCACATAGCACGCCCCGGGTAAGTCGATAGCCAGTAAGATTTGCCAATATCTCACGCTCTCCCGTATAGACCGGTACCGTCGGATAGTGCGACAAAATCTCCCGGGCCTGTCCATCAATGCGCTTGTGCTCCATCAGAAAGGCAATCGGCACACAGCCATAACGGAGTGCCAACGTAATGACCTTGGGACTTTCTGCGATAAAAATCCCCTTCTCCGGCTCCAGCCGGTTACGAAGCTGTACCTCCGTCAAATCAGCAAAAAGCTCCAGCTCCGGCAGCTTCCAATCCGTGATCTCTATAATATCAGCCATATGCAATGCTTCCCTTCAAAATAAACTCATGCTCCGTAACAGCACCTTTCCATTATACCGTATTCTTCAATTATTTGCGGCAAGAAGGCAATGTCTTCCGAATAAAGGATTTTATCCAGAAATGCCGAAGATAAACAGCAGTCCTATTTTAATATAAAGGAGAACACGATGATGGATACAAAAAAACTTATCATTCAGCAAAACAGCAGCAATACCGAGAAAATGCGCAGCCAGGCGGAAATCCGCGCCCGCTACCAGCTCGATTGCCAGCAGTATAAAACCCTGAAAAACAACTCGGATGGAAACAACCAGGATCATCTGCTCATGCTGTATACTGAAATCAAGCTGCTAGGCTGGGTCCTGGGCAAGTCAGAGCAGGTCGTCATCCAGGATGCCAATGCCCGTTGAACCCTGTAAACAAAAATGCACCATGCTATCGGCAGCACAGTGCATCATCGATTGCCAGCGCATGCCAGCAAGGGACGGCTACCGTTCCTGCTGGCATTTTCTTTTCTCGCCTCAGGCCTTGCTGATCTCGTCCAGGCGAAGGCCCTTGGTTTCCGGTCCCAGTACCGCAACAATCAGTGCGGCGCCAACCATGACACCGGTAAACATCAGGAAGATATCCCCAAAATCGCAATTGGCTGCGAGCATGATCCCGACAATTGCCGGCGCAAGAATTCCGCCGGTCCTGCCAACGGCAGCAGCCCAGCCAGAGCCAATCGCCCGGATGCGGGTCGGATAGAGCTCCGGCGTATAACTGTAGACAACACCCCAGGCCCCCAGGTTGAAGAACGACATCCCGCAGCCCCAGGCCAGAACCGTAAAGGTGCTGCCGCCCTGCCCGAAGAAATACGCGCAGATTGCGCAGCTCACGAGGAAGCCGACCAGTGTCCCCTTCCGTCCCAGACGCTCCACACAATAGGCCGCGGCAATATAGCCCGGAAGCTGGGCTACCGTCATGAGCATGACATATTCAAAGCTCTTGATCTGGGTAAAACCATGCGTCACCATCAGTGATGGCAGCCAGGTGAAGATACCGTAATAGGAATACACGATGCCGAACCAGAGCAGCCAAAGCATCAGCGTCCGTCTGATAAAGTCCGGCGTGAGCAGCTCGCGGAAGGAAATCTTTCCCTGCGGCTCCGGTGGCATGGCAGCCTCGGCTTCAGCCATCTCCATAGCACTCAGCGGCTCAATGCCGCAGGAACGCTCAATGCGGCAGACAATGGCCGCGGCCTCTTCCTTCTGGCCCCGGCTGAGCAGATAGCGCACGGATTCCGGCACCCAATGAAAGATATGGAATACATACAAAGCCGGTGCCGCGCCTAAAATAAAGGCCGCGTGCCAGCCAAAGGCCGGTATCACCAAATAAGAAATCAACGCTGCGAGCAGCCAGCCTACCCCCCAGAAGCTCTCCAGAAGCACGATGAAGCGACCGCGCACAGCTGGCGGCGCATACTCGGTTACAAGCGTAACCGCGGCAGGCAGCTGCCCGCCGAGTCCAAAGCCCACCAGAAAGCGAAAAACGAGCAGGGATTCAAAGCTCCAGGCAATACTGCATAAGCCTGTTGCCGCCGAGTACAGTACCAGCGTCGCCATAAAGAGACGCTTGCGCCCGAACCGGTCAGCCAGTTCTCCGGCCAGCACCGCACCCACAGCCATCCCCACGAGGCCCATGCTGCCAATCAGCCCCATCTCCTGCGGCGAAAGCGACCAGGCCTTCGCCAGCGTCGGCAGCACAAAAGCGATAATGCCCGTATCCATCGCGTCAAACATCCAGCCCAGTCCCGTAACAAAAAGCAGCTCGTAATGAAAACGACTGACGGGAATTCGTTCCAACCTCTGTATAAGTCCCATAAAAAACACCTGTCCTTACAATAAATTTGCATGAACTCTATTATATACATGTGTCATGACAATAGCAAGCTTTATTGCAAAGAAAAAGGACACCTGCAAAAGCAGGCATCCCATTTGTCA
>CAZFPA010000041.1:0-17683 GCA_964520975.1 uncultured Selenomonadaceae bacterium
GATACAAATAGACGCATTTTTGTGTACAAAATTGAAAAGCGTGGATTTTCCATGGGAAGGGATGGCAAAATGGGAAAAGATATTTACATAACGGAGGACACAGCGGGCAAATATCCTTTGACACAGGCACAGCGAGGAGTTTATTTTGAGGCGGTCCGGCATCCGGAACGGATGAATTATAATCTGGCACTGGATATGCGCTTTTCCCGCCAGGTGGATACTGGAAAGCTGCAGCAGGCTGTCCAAAATATAGTAGATGCTTTTCCGGTGTTCCGTACCAGAATATGCGAGGAACATGGTGAGATTTTGCAATATTCAGACTCATCCCTACGGATAGAGGTACCTGTTGAGCAGCTTTCGGAAGAGGCGGTACAGGCCCGCATTGAACAGTTCGTGCGGCCCTTTGATCTGGAAAAAGGGCCATTGGTGCGTTTTCTTCTTTTGGAGACACCGCAGTCACTCTGGCTGGTGCAGGATATCCACCATATTATTTCGGATGGAACAACGGTTACCCGCATCAATAAAATGCTGGATGCGGCTTATCGCGGGGAGGCTTTGCCTGAAGAGGAGGTAAACCTTTACGCCTATGCCCAAAGAGAGCAGGCTGAACGCCAATCTGCGCGCTATGAGGCGGCTGCGGCTTATTATCGTGAACGCTTTGCCGGAGCGGAAGCATCGCGGCTGCCGGAGAAGCTGTCGTCGAAAGAGGGGAATTATCGGCTGTTGGAGTTCCACCTGGATCGAGGACCGGTCCAGCGATTCTGTGAGGCAAACCATTTCAGCGCCATCTGGCTTTTCATGTCGGCTTTCGAGCTGGTGGTGTCGCGTTTGAACCGTGCGGACAAGGTGGTATATACTTCACCCTATCATGGACGCTTGGCAGCGGATATCAAGAGCACCCTGGGGATGTTTGTCCAGACCATTCCGCTTCTGACGGAGATACCGGCGGAGGATTCTGTACTGGATTTCATCAAGGGCCATAAGGAGCCGTTTTTTGCTTCGGTAAATCATGCGCTTTATGGATTCAGTGATTTTTCCAATGAAATGGATATTAAGCCGGAGCTGACCTTTGTATATCAGGGCAATGCGGTGACGGATGAGCAGTCCATCCTGGGGGAAAAGGTTTATCAGAACCGCCTGGTCATGGGGAAATCCTGTATCGGCCTGGAGACGTTTGTCTATGCCCTTTCGGATAAGTATATGCTGCGTATACGGTTCACGGACAGCCAGTACAGTGATGCCTTTGTTACCTCCTTTGCCCAGGCCATGCTCCATTGTGTGGAAAATATGATGGCAGATCCGGCGGCTATGCTCCGGGATGTCAGCATCATTTCAGCGGCAGAGGAAAAGAAGCTGCTGGAACTGGGGACAGGCGAGGAACTGACCTATGACCGGGCAGCGACCTTTGTGGATCTTTTTCAACGGCAGGCGCAGCTGCGGCCGCAGGCCATTGCGGTTGTGGATGAGATGAACTCTCTGACCTATGGCGAGCTCGATGAAAAATCGGATGCCCTGGCGGAAGAACTTCTGCAGAGCGGGGTACAGCAGGACAGTTTTGTGGCGGTGATGCTGCCGCGGCGCAAGGAGTTCCTGATCAGTACCCTTGCGGTATTCAAGGCGGGCGGGGCCTATATCCCCTTTGATGATGAATATCCGACAGAACGGCTGCAGTATATGCTGGAGGATTCTCAGGCGCGGGTGCTGATTACGACGCACAGCTTATTTGCGAAGAAAAGTGCCGAGGAAAGTTTCCCGGTAGACAAGATTGTTTTCCTGGACGATTTTGATTTTTCGCATCGGTGTGCGCCGGTGAATAAAAGCGAGCTTTCGGCGCTGGCGTATATGATCTATACTTCAGGTTCCACCGGCAGGCCCAAGGGGGTCATGGTAGAGCACCGGGGATTGCAGAATTTCATAGCGTGGCTGTCCAAACTGGAGGAACTGCGTCCGGGAGATCACTGTGCACATCAAATCAGTTTCAGCTTTGACGCGTCTGTGCATGATCTTTATCCGCCGTTGACTGCAGGGGCGGAGCTTCATATTTTGTCGGCGGAGCTTCGCAAGGATATGGCCGGAATGTATCAGTATTTTTGCGATCATGAAATTGCCTGCATGGCACTGCCCACACAGCTGGGGATGGAAATGCTGCGGCAGTATGATCTGCCGCTGCGCTATCTGATGCTGGGCGGCGAGCGGCTGCAGCCGATACCGTTGGGGAAAGTACGGGTATATAATGGCTACGGCCCAACAGAATTTACCGTAACATCCTCTTATCACCGGGTGGAAGTACAGGATACGGATAATATTCCCATCGGGTGCGCTGTGCCGAATACTGTTTCCGCTATTGT
Source organism: uncultured Selenomonadaceae bacterium (assembly GCA_964520975.1). Lineage (GTDB taxonomy): Bacteria > Bacillota > Negativicutes > Selenomonadales > Selenomonadaceae > CAZFPA01. The sequence goes on from CAZFPA010000041.1 coordinate 2,349, forward strand.
GGATCGTACCGGGCAGCTGCTGCCGTGCGGCGCGGCCGGTGAGCTTTGCCTGCTGGGCTGCCAGATGGCGCGCGGCTATTGGAATCTCCCGGACAAGACCGCTGCGGTTTTTGTGGATGCTCCGTTTGCGCCAGGGGAAAGAATGTATCATACCGGTGATCTGGTACGCTGGAATGAAGAGGGAGAACTGGAATATATTGGTCGTATCGATAAGCAGGTGAAGCTGCGGGGGTTCCGCATTGAACTTGGTGAAATAGAGAGCGCGATGAATGCTTTTCCGGGCATTGAGGGTGCGGTGGCTGCCGTCCTGGAACTGAACGGAGCCCAGCAGCTCTGCGCGTATTACACCGCAGCGTACAGCATTGATGAGGCAAAGCTGCAGGAGCAGCTTTCCCAGTCGCTTACTGCCTATATGGTGCCGAATATCTATATGCGGTTGGACAGGCTGCCGCTTACGCCAAATGGCAAGGTGGATCGCCGGGCACTGCCCGTGCCGGAGCTGAAGGCGGTGGAGATCATTGCCCCGGAAACGGAGCAGGAGAAGCAATTGTTTGCCATTGCGGCGGAATTGCTAAAAACCAGGGATTTTGGCGTGACGACCAATCTCCTGTCCATGGGGCTGACCTCTATCGGGGCTATCCGCTTGTCGCAGGCTGTCGGGCAGATGATGGGGCTTACGCTGAAAACAAAGGATATTCTGCAGACACCCAGTATCCGGCAGTGGGCAGACTGTCTGCAAAGCGGACAGGAGAAAGTCCGGACCTATGAGCGGCAGGAGGTCTATCCGCTCACCGAGAATCAGCTGGGTGTCTATATCGATTGGGAACAGCATCAGGACAGCCTGCAGTATAATGTACCAACAGCCTGGAAGTTCAGCGGTATTGATCCGGAGCGGCTCAGGGCGGCACTGGAGAAAATCTTTGCGGCCCATCCTTATCTGAAGGTGCGTTTTGCGGTCCGGGACGGACAGGTCATGCAGTGTCGCAGTGATGAAGCCGCGGCGGAAATCCTGTTGGAACGGCTGGAGCGTGAACCGGAGCCGGCATTTTTCCAGAGCCGGGTGCGTCCTTTTGACCTGCTGCGGGAAAAGCTTTACCGCATGGAAATCTATGCGGCTCCTGAGCATACCTATCTTTTCATCGATATACACCACATCATCTATGATGGCGGTTCCCTGGGCATATTGCAGCAGGCTCTGGCCGCTGCTTATACCGGCGGAGCGCTGCCTGCGGAGGCCTTCAGTGCATACGATTATGCTCTTTTCTATCAGGAATGGAAGGAATCGGCCGGTTTTGCCGAGGCGGAAACGTATTTCGATCAGCTGGTAGAGGGGGCGGAGTCTGTCCTCTATCCGGTTTCCCAGGAGCATTCCGGCACGGCTGGCGGCAGCGAGCGGATTTGCCTCTCTATGCCGGGCGGGGCTGTGCAGGAGTTCTGCCGGAAGCAGGGAGTTACGGCAAACAGCTTTTTCATCGCCATGCTGACCCAGGTGCTGCATCGCATCACCCGGGAGGAAAAGCTGCTCATCACCACCATATCCAACGGGCGGGCTGCGGCAGCCATGGCAGATACTATGGGTATGTTCGTGCAGACCCTGCCGGTGGTGAGCCGGGCAGAGAAAGGACAGACGTCTGCAGGACTGGCGCAGTCCATGCACCAGCAGCTGCTGGCAACCATTGAGCGGGATAAATATCCCTTTACCCAGCTGGTGGAGCGTCACGGTATCAAGCCCAATATCCTTTTTGCTTATCAAGGGGGTGTCCATGATGCACTGCAGCTGGCGGGGCAGAACGCAGCGGAGATTCCTTTGCAACTGGATACGGCCAAGACCCCACTGATGCTGCAGGTCCAGCCGGCGGGGGACGGTTATCAGCTGGCATTTACTTATGACAGCAGCAGGTATGCGGCAAAGGATATTGAGGCGCTGGGCAAAGCACTGGCATGTTTTGTACAGGCGGCCGCCGTAAATCCGCAGCAGGAGAGTGCGGCGCTGGCTATGATCGATGCAGCCCAGAAGCAGTCGCTTCTGGAACTAGGGATGGGGGAACCGCTTGCCTTCGATAAGAGCCAGACCATCGTTGATCTGTTTGCGGCACAGGCAAAGGCGCATCCGGATTCGGTGGCGGTTGTCTATGAGGAACGGCAGTATACCTATAAGGAAATCGATGAACTTTCCACGCGGCTGGCTGTTTATCTGCAGGCTCAGGGCGTGACCAGGGAAACCGTCGTCGGCGTGATGATCGACCGCAGTGCGTGGATGGTCATTTATCCTCTGGCGGTCATGAAGGCGGGCGCTACCTATATGCCTTTGGATTACAGCTTCCCGGAGGATCGTCTGCACTATATGCTGGAGGACGCGGGGGTGTCTATGATCCTTTCCGAAGGGGACAGGGTGGAGTCTGCCCTGCCTGGCTACGGCGGACGGGTCATCAAAACGGCGGAGGTGCTGGAACTGCCTGACACTGGCAGCAGCCTGGCACTGCACCCGGCACCGGAGGACCGGTATGTGATACTTTATACCTCAGGATCCACGGGGCGGCCCAAGGGCTGTATGCTTGAGCATCACAGCCTAGCAAATTTCTGCCATTGGTATGTGCATGGATTTGCGATGACCGCTGCGGATCGGGGACTGGTCTATGCCAATTTTGGTTTCGATGCGCATATGATGGATATATATCCCACATTATCCTGCGGGGGAACGGTCTATATCATTCCTACGGCGATGCGGCTGGATCTGCAGAGGATTCATGACTATATAGAAAAAAACAGGATTACGATTGCGTTCTTCACCACGCAGATTGGTGTGCAGCTCAGCACGTCCTTCCCCAACAGTTCGCTGCGCCTGATGTCTGTGGGCGGGGAAAAGCTCCTGCCGCTGCGCAAGCCGGCCTATCGCTTCTTCAATGGTTATGGGCCGACGGAATGCACGATTTTTTCTACGGTGTACGAAATGAAAGCGGATTATGATACGGAGCGCATTGGCCGCCCCTTGGCGAATTACCAGGCGTATGTCATGGACAGCGAGCGCCAGCTCCTGCCCCGTGGGATGGCTGGTGAGCTTTATATTGCCGGGGCCGGTGTGGGCCGCGGCTATTTGAACCTGCCGGAGATGTCGGCGGATAAATTCGCTGCTGTTCAGGGGCAGCGTATGTATCGTACCGGGGATCTGGTGCGTTGGGCAGAGGATGGAAATCTGCAATATCTCGGACGCATCGATAAGCAGGTGAAGCTCCGCGGCTTCCGTATAGAGCTGGGCGAGATCGAAAGCGTGCTGGCACGTTTCCCGGGAATTAAGAGTGCAGCGGCCGCGGTGCAGGAATTGGGCGGCGTACAGCAGCTGTGTGCTTATTATACCGCCGAAGAAGCTGTGGATGCGGAAAAGCTGCGGGAATATGCAGCGCAGTTTTTGACGGCGTATATGGTTCCCACCCTTTATATGCAGTTGGAGAAACTGCCTTTGACATCCAATGGCAAGGTGGATCGTCGGGCACTGCCGGTGCCGGAGCTGAAGGCAGCGGATATTGTGCCGCCGGAAACGGAACCAGAGAAGAAGCTGTTCCGGATTGTGGCCGGGCAGCTTAAGACGGAAGCTTTTGGCGTGACGACAAATCTTATTTCCATGGGGCTTACCTCCATTGGAGCCATTCGGCTGTCGCTGGTGATTGACAAGGAGCTGGGGCTTACCCTGCAGACGAAGGATATTCTGCAGACACCCAGTATCCGGCAGTGGACAGGACTGCTGCAAAGCGGGCAGGAAGAGGTCAGGACCTACGAACGCCAGGAGTTCTATCCGCTCACCGAAAATCAGCTGGGGGTCTATATCGATTGGGAGCAGCATCGGGACAGTCTGCAGTACAATGTGCCGGCAGCCTGGAAGCTCAGCGGTATAGATCCGGAGCAGCTCAAGGCGGCGCTGGAGAAGATCCTTGCGGCCCATCCCTATCTGAAGGTGCGTTTTGCAGTCCGGGACGGCCAGATCATGCAGTGCCGCAGCGATGAAGCAGCGGCGGAAATCCTGCTGGAACGGCTGGATGGCGAACCGGAGCCGGCATTTTTCCAGAGCCGGGTGCGTCCCTTTGACCTGCTCAGGGAAAAGCTTTACCGTATGGAAATCTATGCGGCTCCCGAGCATACCTATCTTTTCATCGATATACACCATACCATTTATGATGGCGGCTCGATGGGGATTCTGCAGCGTGACCTGGCTGTTGCTTGCGGCGGGGTGGAGCCGGCACCGGAGGTGTTCAGTGCCTATGATTATGCTTTAGGCTATCAGGAATGGAAGGAGTCCGCTGCCTACCGGGATGCGGAAGCCTATTTCAACGGGCTGGTAAAGGGGGCTGAGTCCCTGCTCTATCCGGTTTCATCGGGAGCGGATGGCTGCAGCGGCAGTAAGACTGTATCGGCTGTCCTGCCAAAGGAATCGATACAGCGTTTATGCCGGGACCAGGGCATTACAGTGAACAGCTTCTTCATCACGGCTTTGACCCAGGTGCTGGGCCGTATCACCCGGGAGGAAAAGCTGCTCATCACCACCATCTCCAATGGGCGGGCAGCGGCAAAAATGGCGGATACCATGGGCATGTTCGTGCAGACGCTGCCCGTCGTGAGCCGGACAGAAAAAGGACAGACCGTTGCGGCTGCTCTGCAAACCATGCATCAGCAGCTTTTGGAAACGATTGAACGGGATAAATATCCCTTTACGCAGCTGGTGGAGCATCATGGTATCCAGCCCAATATTCTCTTTGCCTATCAGGGGGATGTCCATGAAAATATGAGGCTGGGAGATGGAATCGCCGAGTCTCTTCCGCTTTCGCTGGATACCGTGAAAATGCCGCTGGCCATCAATGTTTTACCTGAGGGAGATGATTATCGGCTGCTTTTTGAGTATGACAGCAGCCTCTATACAGACAAAGACATTGAGATTCTGGCTGAGACCGTGCGGTACTTTGCTGAGGAAATGTCTGAAGCGGAGCCAGCCGGAGAAATTGACAGACTTTCTTTGTTGGCAGAATCTGAGCAGCAGCGGCTGCTGACATTGGGAACAGGGGAGGCCCTTTCCTATGATACCAGTGAGACTTTTGTGGATTTGTTTAAGAAACAGGCTCAATTGCGGCCGCAGGCCACCGCTGTGGTGGACGCGGACAGCTCTTTGACTTACAGTGCGCTGGATATGGCTTCGGATGCTCTGGCTGCGGAGCTGCTGGCTGAAGGCGTGGAACAGGACAGCTTTGCGGCGGTGATGCTGCCACGGTGCAAGGAGTTCCTGGTCAGTACCATTGCGGTATTCAAGGCAGGTGGGGCCTATATCCCCTTTGATGATGAATATCCGCTGGATCGGCTGCAGTATATGCTGGAGGATTCTCAGGCGCGGGTGCTGATTACGACGCACAGCTTATGGGAGAAGAAAAACGCTGAAGGGAATTTTCCTGTAGAAAATATTATTTTCCTGGATGACTTTGATTTTGCTCATCGGTGTGAGCCGGTGAATAAAAGCAAGCCTTCTGCGCTGGCGTATATGATCTATACTTCAGGCTCCACCGGCAGGCCCAAGGGGGTCATGGTAGAGCACCGGGGATTGCATAATTTGATAGCCTGGATTTCCCGGCTGGAAGAACTGCACCCAGGAGATCACTGTGCGCAGCAAGGCAGTTTCAGCTTTGATGCGTCCGTGCCGGATCTCTATCCGCCATTGACTGCCGGGGCAGAGATTCATATTTTATCGGCGGAGCTTCGCAAGGATATGGACGGAATGTATCAGTATCTTTGTGCACATGAAATCGCCTGCATGACATTGCCCACGCAACTGGGGATGGAAATGCTGCGGCAGTATGATCTGCCGCTGCGCTATCTGATGATGGGCGGCGAGCGGCTGCAGGCGGTACCGTTGGGAAAAGTACGGGTATATAATGGCTACGGGCCAACAGAATTTACCGTAGCATCGTCTTATCATCGGGTGGAATCACAGCGGGACACAGATAATATTCCCATCGGGCGTGCCGTTCCAAATACCATTTCAGCTATTGTGGATCGTGCCGGACATCTGCTGCCTCGCGGTGCAGCCGGTGAGCTTTGCCTGCTGGGCTGCCAGATGGCGCGCGGCTATTGGAATCTCCCGGACAAGACCGCTGCGGTTTTTGTGGATGCTCCGTTTGCGCCAGGGGAAAGAATGTATCATACCGGTGATCTGGTACGCTGGAATGAAGAGGGAGAACTGGAATATATTGGTCGTATCGATAAGCAGGTGAAGCTGCGGGGGTTCCGTATCGAACTGGGCGAGATTGAAAGCGTACTGGCAGGGTTCCCCGGAATCCAGGATGCGGTGGCAGCCGTGCAGGAAATCAATGGGGTACAGCAGCTTTGTGCCTACTATACTGCTGTCGGCAGTATCGATGAGGCCATGCTGAAGGGGTATCTGGCCCAGTCGCTCACGGAGTACATGGTGCCGGCTATCTATATGAAGCTGGCGGTGCTTCCCTTGACGCCGAATGGCAAGGTGGATCGCAGGGCGCTGCCGCTGCCCCAATTGGATTCTCTCTTTGCCTACGTGGCGCCGTCGAATGAAATTGAGAAAAAGATATGTACTGTTTATAGCAAAATTCTGCATCGGGAACAGGTAGGTGTGTTGGATGACTTCTTTGCCCTGGGCGGCACTTCCCTGAGTGCGATGCGGGCTATCATTGAGCTCAGCAATGCGGGCTGTTCCATCAGCTATGGAACCATGTTCCAGTGCCGGACGCCGCAGGCGATTGCCGCATTATTGCAGGATGGGGAGGCAGAGAAGCAGGAAGAGGCGTATTTTAATCTGGCCGATTATGATTATACAGCGATTCAAAGGCTGCTGGACGAACCGGAGCCGGATCTCTGGAATGGTTTTGAGCTGCGTCCCTATGGGCGGATTTTGCTGACTGGTGCAACGGGCTATCTGGGAATCCACCTGCTGCATTATCTGCTGCTGCATACAGACAGTGAGATCTGCTGCCTGGTCCGGGAAAAGAAGGGGATAACCGCTGCCAGGCGTCTGTATGGACTGCTGGTCTATTATTTCGAGGATCCGTGGGAACAGGCTTTTACGGAAAGAGTGAAGGTCATTTTAGGCGATATCACGGATGCGGATCTGTCAGAAAAGCTGCAGGGGGAACCCATTGATACCGTATTCAATTGCGCGGCCATTGTGAAGCACTATGCGGCGAATGACACCATGGACCGGGTCAATGTGGATGGCGTGCGGCAGCTCATTGCGCTTTGCGAAAGGAAAAAGGCGCTGCTGGTGCAGACCTCGACCTACAGCATCGGCGGCAATGTGGAGGAAGGCATGGGGGATCTGCTGACAGAGAGGAATCTTTACATCGGGCAGCAGACCGACAACCGGTATATTCTCACGAAATTCCAGGCAGAACGTCTGGTGCTGCAGGCCGCAGCGGAGGGAAGAATCCAGGCCAAGGTCATGCGCATGGGCAATCTCATGGGGCGGGAAAGCGATGGTGAGTTCCAGGTCAATATGAACAGCAACGCCTTTGCGGCGCTTCTCAAGAGCTTTAAGGTCTTGGGCATGATTCCGCTGGATCGGTTGAATACCCCCATTGAAATCTCGCCGATAGACCGCTCCGCTGAGGCTGTAGCGCTTTTAGCCCAGACACCGGGGGGGATGGTCGTGTTCCATACCTATAACAATTATCAGGTGAACCTGGCTGTGATTGTAAAGGCCTTCAATGATTATGGCTATCCTATTGAGGTGATTTCTCAGGAAAGATTCGCGGCTAAAGTGTCTGAATTTATGCATGATCCTGCGAAGGCCATGTATATGCAGGGGCTTCTGCATAACGGAAAGGGCAGCAGCCGTCTGCTTCATGTGAAGGCGGACAATGCCTATACGGCAAGGATACTTTATCGGTTAGGATTCTATTGGACGCCTGCCCATGGCAGCTATATGCATGATTTTATCGAGATGCTGGATGGACTGGGGTTCTTTGAAGAAAATTAAGAATGGTGGGCTATGAATGGATATGGCGGGTTATCACAGAAAAAGTACGTTGATTGATACGAAATTCACTGAATATTTATGGTCAATCATTTTTGCGGCTATGGCTATGTCGGCAAATGTCATCGTTGATGGCATCATCGTGGGAAATCTGCTGGGAGCTGATGCTCTGGCCGCGGTGAATATCGCAGGACCGGTACCGATGCTGGTGAGTGTCCTTTCCATTGTGATCGGCCTGGGCGGTGCTACCAGCATCGCTATACAGAAGGGACGGCGCGAGCCGGCCTTGGCTAATCGGATTTATACGGTATGCCTCACGGTGGCCGCTTTTCTGATGGTGGCATTCTTTTTGGCCGGGCAGCTGTTTTTCACGGATATCATGGGATTGTTTTCCTTGCAGAATGGGGAGCTGTACGCTGCGGTAGCCAGCTTTCTGCAGCCCATACTGCTGGGATTGCCATTGATGGTCATCACTGCGGTCATGCAATTTTTAATCAGTGCGGATGGCTTTCCGCGGCTGGTCATGCGTGGCGCCATATTGAACAGTGCGACAAATCTGTGCATGGATGTTATTTACATCAAGGTATTCGGCATGGGAATCGAGGGAGCGGCCTGGGCCACAGTCACCGGCTTTGTTGTAGGATTGGTCTTCCTGGCCTGGTTTTATTGGCGCAGAAATCCAAAATACAACCGTACGCTGGAACTGTGCCAGATATCGCTGCCGGATTTCAGCTGCCTGAGTACGGTATTTCGTTTAGGTATAATCACGGCTTTGATGCAGTTCTTCCTGTTTCTGCAGCAATTCTGCATGAACAACCTGGTGCTGCAGCAATTCGGTGCCATGGGCATGGTTGCTTTGGCTGTCTGCCTGAACTGCCGTATGCTGATTTTCATTGTCATCAATGGAGCCTCGAATTCAATGGGCCCGATTCTGGGGATGCTGCTGGGTGAACGTGACCGGCAGGGCGTCAGATTCCTTTTGCGGCAGACCTTCCGGTTCATCCTTGCAGCCGGTATAGGGATTTTTCTGCTGCTGGAATGTGCGCCGGAAATTATCTTGATGCTTTATGGAATAACCGATGTTCAGACGGCTGCCCTTGGCGTGCGGGCCCTGCGCATCTTTGTCCTGGCGATTCCCCTGATGGGAATCACGACTGTGATGACACAGTATTATCAGATTATCAGGGAACTGCCGCTGGCCGTGGTGCTGGGCTGTACCGAGGGATTTTTAGGAGTTGTTCCGGTGGCGTATCTGCTTGCCAGTTCCTTTGGCCGGGATACCCTGTGGCTGAGCTTTTTTGTCGCTGAGGTCCTGGCTTTGCTGGTATTGTTTTTGGGCAGCAGGTACATTGCCCATCGCGCCCAGGGAAGGAAAAAGGGGATATTCCTGCTGCAGGAGACGGAGGCGGACCGGACTGTCTATGAGGCTACGGCAAGGAATGCTGTGCTGGATGCGGTGCAGGTTTCGCAGGCAATCATTGAAAGCATGCGGCAGAGTGGAATTGAGGAGAAGCAGTGCGGTATGATCGGTGTAGCCGTGGAAGAAATGCTCATGGAAATGAAGCTGCAGAATGCCCGGAACTGCGATGTGGATCTCATCGTCCGTCAGTCGGGCGAGCATATTGTGCTGGCTTTCCGGGATAACGGGGCGGCGTGCAATTATCTTGAAGCCGGACAGGCTGAGGATAAAATGGCCGTATCCGGTATTGCCCTGCTGAAACGGATTGCGACAGAGGTCCGGTATGATTATGTGATGGGCTTCAACTGCATGCGTGTTGTGATTTAGTACTGCGGAAGCAGGTTTGAAAAGGTGGAAACTATGCTTTTTTATTGCGATGATACAGCGGCCTTGCAGCAGGCACGGGCTGAGGAATGGCTGCCGCTGCTGCCGGACTGGCGCGGCAGGCAGGCCCTGGGTTACCGGAATATCCTGGATCAGAATCTCTGTGCTGCGGCGTACCTGCTGCTGCGTTATGCCTGTGCCCAAAATGGCTTCTATGAACTGCCGGGCTTTCAGTATGGGGAAAACGGTAAGCCCTTTTTCTCTCCTGAGGGGGAGCGGCTGCAATTCAATCTGAGCCATTGCTGTGAGGGTACAGCCTGCGGCATTGCCAAAACAGCCATCGGGGTGGATATGCAGGAGCTGGTCGATGATTATGAGGTACTTTGGGACAGTGTCTGCAGTGCGGGTGAAAAGCGCTGGATTCGCTGCTCCGGTGAGCCGGTGCGGGCCTTTACAAAGCTATGGGCTATGAAGGAGGCCTACGTAAAATGTCTGGGCAGCGGATTGGGGGATGCTTTGCCCCGGCTGGATTTTTCCGCGTTCCTGGAACAGCGGGGATCGTTTCATCAGTATTTTTTTTCTGTATGGGATATAGAAAAGGCCGTTCTTGTGCAGTGTACGAAGGAAATGGATGCCAGACTGGTGCGGGTTCCGTATGAACGGCTGCTTTTGCAGTCCTGAATCTAAGACGGCTTGCTGGGGGGAGGCTCTGTTTGTTCATTGAGAAATTTTGATTAAAAAATATCTTAGGGGGAGTTTTAGCTGATGAATGAAGTTTTGCAGTCATTGAAAGAGCGGCGCAGTATCCGCAAGTATAAGGCAGATATGGTGCCAAGGGAACTTATTGCGCAAATCCTGGAGACGGGGCTTTATGCCGCAAATGGTATGGGGGAGCAGAAGCCCATCGTGCTTGCTGTTACGAACCGGGAATTGCGGGACAGATTATCGGATATGAACCGCCGGATTGGCGGCTGGAAGGATGGCTTTGATCCCTTTTATGGTGCGCCGGTTGTACTTATTGTACTCGCACCAAAGGATTGGCCGCAGTGCCTTTACGATGGCAGCCTGATGATGGGGCAGCTCATGGCGGCCGCACATGCTGTCGGTGTTGGCAGCTGTTGGATTCATCGGGCAAAAGAAGAATTTGCAAGCGCTGAAGGGAAGAAAATACTGCAGGAGCTGGGTGTGCAGGGGGATTACGAAGGAATCGGCCACTGCGTCCTTGGCTATCCGGCAGAAATACCAAAGACGGCAACTAGAAAAAATGGACGAATCTTCTGGGCCGAATAAATTCCAATATAGAGTGTAGGATCATAAAAGAATCGCATTACCTACCTGACGGCAATGCGGTTTGATTTTCTTGACATGGAGTGAACTCAAGGGCGTATGATAGAAAAAACAGAGGAGGGAATACTATGTCATATTTGGGAGAGAATATAAAAAAACTGGGTTTCGGGCTTATGCGACTGCCGAAAAACGGGGAGATCATCGATGTAGAGCAGGTCAAGTCCATGGTGGATAAATTCCTGGCGGCTGGCTTTACCTATTTTGATACGGCCTGGGCCTATGCCGGGAGCGAGGATGCGATCCGGCAGGCACTGGTGGAGCGGTATCCGCGGGAAAGCTTTCAGCTGGCTACCAAGAATGCGGCCTGGATCAACTGCAAGACCAGGGAAGAGGCCATTGCCCAGTTCGACACATCCCTGCGGCAGACAGGGGCGGGATATTTCGACTTTTACCTGCTGCACAATTTAGGGGAGAGCCGTACCAGATTCTTTGATGATTTTGATATGTGGCGTTTTGTGCAGGAAAAGAAGCAGGAAGGGCTTATCCGGCATGTGGGATTTTCCTTCCATTCTACGCCGGAAGAGCTGGAGGATATCCTTACGAAGCATCCAGAGATGGAATTCGTCCAGCTGCAGATCAACTATGCGGACTGGGAAAGTCCGGCCATTCAGTCGCGCGGCTGTTATGAGGTGGCCAGAAAGCATGGCAAGCCGGTCATCATTATGGAACCGGTGAAAGGCGGCATGCTGGCAACACCGCCGGAAAAGGTGGCAGCCATCCTGCGGCAGGCGGAACCGCAGTACTCCATACCTTCCTGGGCCATTCGTTTTGCTGCCAGCCTGGAGGGGGTCATCACTGTGCTTTCCGGCATGAGCAGCCTGGAGCAGATGGAGGATAATCTCTCCTATATGAAGGATTTTACCAAACTGACGGAAGCTCAGCAGAAAACGCTTGAAGCGGCGCGGCAAGCATTGCAGAGGATTCCGCTCATTCCTTGCACGACCTGTAACTATTGTGCGAAGGTCTGCCCTATGGAAATCGGTATATCCGGTTCCTTTACGGCGATGAATTCCTATACGCTGTATAAAAATAAGGCATCGGCTGTTTCACAGGAAAATTGGCTGGTGGGCGGTCATGGCAAAAAAAGTGCCGGCGACTGCATCAAATGCGGAAAATGCGAACAGGTATGCCCACAGCATATTGCCATAAGGGATGAGCTGGTGCGGGTGGATCAGACGCTTGGGAAGCGAAGCTGATGCAGATTTATGTGGATGCGGATGCCTGCCCGGTAGTGCGGCAGACGGAAGAACTGGCAAAAAAGTATAGTCTGGCGATTACGCTGCTCTGTGATACAAATCATGTGCTTCATTCTGCTTATGCGGAGGTGCGCGTGGTAGGTGCCGGAGCTGATGCGGTTGATCTGGTGCTCATCAATTTATGCCATCGCGGGGATGTTGTGGTAACGCAGGATTATGGAGTGGCTGCCCTGGCACTGGGCAAGGGCGCATACGCTATTCATCAGAATGGCTGGCTGTATACGCAGGAAAATATCGACCGGCTGTTGATGGAACGTCATTTGGCTAAAAAAGCTCGGCGCTCCAAAAAGAAAATTCATCTGCGGGGGCCGGCGAAGCGGACCCGGGAAGATAATGAACATTTTACGGCAGCGCTGGAAGCGCTGCTTCTCAAGAATCTTTAAACTTCACCATAAAGAATATAGGCCTCATGCTGGCAGCTGTGCTATTGTCAGCATGAGGCCTTTTGTATCTTCTTCGCGGCTGAAGCGCCATGCTGCAAAGGCATATCTGTTGATGAATTATAAGCATTGGCCAGTTTTCGGAGAGCAGCTTATACTGAAAGCAGGTAAGGTCCTGCAGATTCAGTGTTTTGTTTTTCTTGACCTGGAGCGGACTACAGGGTATATAGTAATCGGGAGGAGTGAGGGAATTGAAGCGATTTATTTTAGATATAGCGATGCTGGTCATCCTTCTGCTGACCATGGGGTTCCATTTTTTGCCGCAGCAATGGCATGAGATTCTGGGGCTGGTTTTCTTGGCCGGTGTATTTTGGCATCTCGGGCTGAACCGTCGCTGGTTCAGTAGTATAGGACGGGGATACTGGAGCCGCTTGCGGCTGTTGCAGACAGGTCTTGGTCTTCTGCTGGTGCTTTGCTTCTTTGTCTCGATGGCGACAGGTATCATCATTTCGAACCATGTGTTTCGGGAGATTTGGACAGGGGTAGCGCTGCATCGCAGTGTTTTCATCCATCAGCTTCATATTGCCAGTGCCTATTCTATGGTGATTCTTGGCGGTATGCATCTTGGGATGCATTGGCTGGGGCTTTGGCAGCATATCAGAAAACTGCCGCTGCTGGGGAGAATGGAACAGCATCCATCTCTTCGTTTTTGGATGCTTGTATTCATTGGCTGGGCCGGTGTGCTGTTGTCGCGCCTGGATCATGTGGGAGATCGCCTGCTTTTGAAGCATATCTTTGGCACCATGGCTGCTCGCCTGCCGGGGGGGATTTATTATCTGCTGCTGCTTTGCATGATGGGGCTCTATGCCATGGCGTTTTATTATCTTCAGCGTTGGCTGCAACGGCAGCCGGCTGCGAGACGGGGAGGTGCAGCAAGATGAAAAGGCGTTCATTTCTAAAGGGTTTAGGCATAGGGGCCGTTGGCGCAGCCCTTGGAACTTATGATTTTGATGCCCTGCTGGGTATGGGGGATGATAAGGGGATGGGCCGGCCGGCTGCTTCCAAAGCGGAAGCGGCGGAGATGCTGTATCGGGAGATACCGCATACCGGGCAGAAGGTCAGCGTGATTTCCCTGGGCGTGGGTTCACTGCACGAGTCCTCGGATACGGAGGTGGCCCGGATTGTAGATTATGCGCTGGGAAGCGGTATCAACCTCATGGATATGGTCATGCCTACGGCTGGGCCGGCGGGGGCCATTGGCCGGGGAATGAAGAGCCGGCGCAAGGATGTGATTGCTCAGCTGCATATCGGGGCGTATTTCAATATGGCCGGTGTCACTGATCGTACGCGCGATCTCCAGCAAACCAAGAAAGGCTTGGAAGAGCAGCTGCGCCTTTATGGAAGCGGAGACAGCGATATTGGCATGATCCATTATGTCGATCAGGATGATGACTATGATGCTATGCTGAATAATGGTCTTTTGGATTATGCTGTCAGGCTGAAGGAGGCCGGTACCATCCGTTATATTGGTTTTTCTTCGCATTCTGTGGAGATCAGTCGGCGATTTTTGGCAACGGGTCTTATGGATGTATTCATGTTCAGCCTGAATCCGGCTTATGATTTTGAAAATACAGCGGATGGTCTGCGCGTGATGCCGGATCGGGCCGCTTTGTATGCGGAGGCACAAAAGCAGGGGGCCGCTATTTCCGTCATGAAATGCTATAGCGGCGGGAAACTGCTGTCGGCAACGGACAGTCCCTTTGGGCAGGCTATGTCGACCTCGCAGTGCGTACAGTATTGCCTCGATTGGCCAGCGGTCGTTTCCTGTGTGGCAGGGGTGAAGAATATGCCGGAGCTGCAGGCCTCCATGGAATATCTCGCGGCCAATCAGACCGCACGCGATTACAGCAGTGTGCTGGGAGCCGGTGCAGCGGTCACGGAGGGCGTATGTATCTACTGCAATCACTGTCTGCCCTGTCCGGTTGGAATCAATATCGGCGATGTAAACAAATATTATGATCTGGCAAAAAATGGCGATGCCCTGGCAAAGGAACATTACTTTTCGCTGAGCCGCTGGGCCTCGGACTGCAACGAATGTGGTGAGTGCGAGCCACGCTGCCCCTTCCACGTCAAGGTACGTGACCGTATGAAGGAGATTGCCGGTTTCATGGGAAAATAAGGGGAACACTATTCTAGTACATCGTGCACGAAATACCTAGGCGAATTACTTGTCTGAATTTCCATCTGCCGCGTTGTCGTCAATCGGCATAGCCACTGCTATGCATCATTCCTCCGCCTTGCAGCTGAAAATTCATCCTGCGTACTTCTGGTCCAGTTATTTCGTGTACGATGTACTAGAGAAAAGAGGGATTTGATGAAGAAAATTTTGGTTGTATACTATTCCTGGTCCAATGGAAATACCGAGGGGATTGCTAAGAAGCTGCAGGCGGGGCTGCGGGCGGATATAGCCCGCCTGGAGACCGTGCAGCCATATACTGGCGGCTATGATGCCGTCGTACAACAGGGGCAGGAAGAGGTGAACCGCGGCTATAAGCCGGAGCTGCAGCCACTGGGCGTGAATGTTCAGG
>CAZFPA010000042.1:0-14614 GCA_964520975.1 uncultured Selenomonadaceae bacterium
GAAAATTCATCCTGCGTACTTCTGGTCCAGTTATTTCGTGTACGATGTACTAGTCCTTTGTGGGAAACGCTGATAGGAAGTATTTCGCATTGCGAAATACTTCCTATCAGCGTTATAATAAAATATACGAATTTTCACATTGACGATAACACGGATTGAGTATAAAATAATAGTAATTATTTCCTATATATCAGTATTCGGACAACTCAGGATTTTGTTGCCGTTCGCAAGGACGAGTATTTACAGGGATGAGGGGGCCTTAACATGATTTGCTGGAGGGAGCGTCTGCGGCTGCTGTCGCCGCTTGCGCGCTGGCTGATTGTTTTGGGCCTCTTTTTGCTGTGTTATATCTGGGGTTTTTTTTATTACACGCTGCAGCGGGACCGGGATGCGGCCCGGCTCGCTGCCTATAATGATATGGAGAATTATGCCCAGCTCTTCCAGGCGCACGCGGAGCGTGTGACGGAGTACGCGGATCAGTTTACGCTGTTTGTGAAGCGTACCTATGAGCGCGGCGGCTGGGATGCCCTGGGTTCGTTGCAGTATCTGCAGAAGCAGGACGCGTTCTTTACGATTTGCGTGCTCGATGAGAACGGGCAACTGCGGGCAGGCAGCTGGCAGGGGGATTTTGGGCAGCTCAGCCAGGTCATGGCGGGACGGATGGCCGTGGAGCGTTCCATCGCGGAGGATTCCCTGGCTATGGGCCGGGTTTTCTGGGATGCGGATCGGCAGCACTATCTGCTGCCGATGACGCGGAGCCTGCGCCATGCCGATGGCAGCTTTGCGGGACTGGTCATCGCGTTTGCTGATCCGCATTACTTTGATGATTTTTACAATCAGCTGCATCTCTATTCTCAGGCAGAGGTCGTCCTGCTGGGCCGGGACGGCCAGATCCGGGCCGCGCGGCCGCAGGGTGATCTCGCGCTGGGCAGCCGCCTGCCGGCGGCCAGCCCGTTCATGCACTATATGCATGATCCGGCCGGGACAAAGGATTATGTGGCCGTGATGCCCGGTTATACGGGACGGTATATCTATGCGTGCCGGAGCCTCACGCGCTATCCGCTGGCTGTGGCGGCGGCAATTCCAGAATCCCTGGTACTGAATGGCCTGCAGCCGCAATTCCGTTACTATGCACTGCTTGCGGCGGCAATGACCGCGCTGGTGCTCTTTTTCATGCTGCTGGTGCTGCGTCAGGTGCGTCGCCGCCAGCAGGCTGAGGAGGCGCTGCAGGCGGCGAACAATACGCTGCAGCAGAAGGTCGAGGAGCGTACATTGCGCCTTGTGGGGGCGAATGAGAGGCTGCGGGATATGAATGTTTCGCTGGAAAATGCCAATCAGCAGCTCGAGGATGAGATTACCGAGCGGCGGGCGGCTGAGGCGAAGCTGAAAGCAGCGGATGAAGAACTGCGTATGCTTGCCTATTACGATCCGATCACGCGCATGCCGAACCGGCTCGCGCTCATCCGCTGGCTGGAGGAGGCCATGGATGGTGGCGGCAATGCCGCGAAGGGTTCGCTCATGGTCGTCGATCTCGATGATCTGCAGACGGTCAATGATGTGTTCGGTCATCCGTATGGGGATGCAGTCATCCGCATGGCCGCGGAGCGCATCCAGCAGATGGCCGGAGATACCGCCTTTGCCGCGCATTTCGGCGCCGATGAGTTCTGCGTGGTATTCCCGGGCGAGGTGCGTCGGGAGCAGTATGCCGAGGCCGCTGAGGGCCTGCTGCAGGCCATCCGCCATGTACACCGCTTTGACAATATTTCGGTCCATGTGACGGCCAGCATTGGTGTGGCGCTGTATCCGGATCATGGGGAGGCCGCTGAGGAAATCATGAAGAACGCGGATAATGCCGCGGCTGTGGTCAAGAAAAACGGCAAGGATCATTGGCGGTTGTTTTCCGAAGAGATGCGGGCGGAGCTCTATGAAAATGTCATGCTTACGACGCAGCTGCACCGCGCGGTGCGTGAGAAGGAATTCCTGCTGCACTATCAGCCGCAGGTGGATGCCGCAACGGGGCGGGTGAAGGGCTTTGAGGCGCTGATCCGCTGGCAGAGTCCCGAGCTTGGCTTCGTATCGCCGGCCCGCTTCATTCCGCTGGCCGAGCGCAACGGTCTCATTCATGCCATTGGGCAATGGGTGCTCGCGGAGGCCTGCCGCTTTGCGACGCATCTGGCCGAACAGGGCTATGGGAAGCTGCGGGTATCGGTAAATGTATCGGGGCAGCAGTTCTCACGGGACGATTTTCTGGATTCGGTACATCAGATCATCACCGCTTCCGGGGCATCGGTGAAGCAGATTGAGCTTGAAATCACGGAAACGGCCGTGCTCAAATCGCTCGATGAGGCCGTGGAGAAGCTCCGGTGCCTGCGGGACTATGGGATTCAGGTATCCCTGGATGATTTCGGCACGGGCTATTCCTCTCTGAACTATCTGCTGCAGCTGCCGTTTGACACGCTCAAAATCGATAAGTCCTTTATTGACATGATCGGCCTTGAGGCCAAGGGCGGCCAGATCATCGAGGCCATTCTGTCGCTGGCGCATGTGCTGGAGAAATCCGTGATTGCTGAGGGCGTAGAGACAAAGGAGCAGCTGGCCTATCTGCAGAGCATCCATTGCGATACCATCCAGGGCTACTATTTCAGCCGGCCGCTGCCAGAGACTGACGCGATGCGGTTCCTGCAGCAGTGTGCGGCAGGAGAGGGGGGGATCGGATGAAGCTGCGTGAAATACTACTGCTCGTACTCGGCCTGGGGCTGCTGCTGCTGCTTGGCCTGAGTCTGCGGCCAATTGCGCCGCAGACGGCGGCGACACCCGCGCTTGTCGGATTCATCAACCTGCGGGATGGCCGGGTGTTTTCCAGCGGTATCGAGAAATATTTCCGTCAGCTTGCGGACGCCAATCCGCAGCTGCAGGTGGAATACTTCAACGGACAGGACTCAGCCGAGGTGCAGTGCCGCGAGATCCATGCGCTCGTCGAGCGCGAGGCCAAAGCCATCATCGTGATGGCCACGAACCCCGTGGAGCTCATCCCGGGCATCCAGGAGGCCAATGATGCGGGGATTCCGGTCATTACGCTGAACAATCGGGTGTTCGGCGGCACGAGCATCTATGTGGGTTCGCTGGAATACGACGCAGGCTGGCTGCAGGGTGTCTACATGCGATTACACCTGCCGCAGAATGCCCGTATCTTTTATCTCAAGGGCGATGAAGGCCGTGATAATACGCAGCAGCGCCTGCGGGGGTTTGCTGACGCCTGCCTCATGGAGCGTTCGGATGTCCGGGTAATTCGCTGTGCCAGCGCAAAATTTTCCCGGGAGAAGGCGCAGCGACTGGTTTCCGCCTGGCTGCAGACAGAGCCGCAGGTCGACGGTATCGTAGCGGCGAATGACGAAATGGCCGAGGGTGCGCTGGAGGCACTGACCGCCGCGGGCCGTCAGCAGAACGTGCTCGTTTCAGGCATTGACGCGCGGGAATCGACCCGGCAGCTCATCCGCGAGGGAAAGCTGGCGCAGTCGGTGCGCCAGGACGCGCGCGGCCAGGCACAGGGCGCCTATGATACACTGCTTGAACTGCTGGCCGGCCGGGAAGCCAGAGATGTACTGCTGCCCTTCCAGTCGGTGACGCAGGAGAATGTAGATGACTGATCCCGGAACATAAAAATGAGGCTGCGGCCAAAGTGCAAGCTTTGGCGCGTAGCCTCGTTTCATTTTCAGGTGCGGATCGCGGTTCAGTGTACCGGATGTACCCGTTTTACGTTGTCACCATAGATGGTCTTGAAATCATTCTTCATGGATACTGTGATCCAACCGTTATCCTTGGCGCTCTTGGCCATCGAATCGGCTTTTTTCTGGTTGCCGAGTTCGCGGTCCAGATCATCACAGAGCAGTGCAAAGGCAGCACTCTTGTACTTGTTGTTGTAAACCGTGTATTGGAACATGCTCGCGTCACCGCTGCTGTTGCCAAAGGCCAGTACCGGCTGCTTGCCGATTTCCTGGGCAATATTGGAAACTTTGTTCATCTTGACATCCTTCAGCAGGAAGTCACCGCGGACGAGATGGTCATCCTTGGCATAGACGTACTCGAGGCCATCCGTATTCCCCTGCTTGGAGGCCAGGATAGCGGCATCGGTACCGATGACATTGTTCGGAGCGATCTTCATGATGCCGTCAACCAGGATGCGCAGCGCCGGACGGTCACTGCCGGAGACGACATAGACGGTGAAATTATTCGACTGCAGATAGGATACAACCTCGACCATTGGCATGTAGAAGGATTCACCGCGTTTGAGGTTGGTGAGGCCCTCGGCCGGGGTCTGCATGAAATCATGCACGTATTGTTCGTATTCCGGGAAGGTCATGCCTGCAAAGGCCTTGGACTGCGAAATAGCTTCCTCGCGTTCCATTTCCGGCGGCATATGACCCGCTTCGATCGCGGCCTTTACAGCCAGCGCCTCGGTGCGGACATCTTCCGGAGCCTGATAGGTAGGATCTTCCAGCGCGCGATGCAGATACATCATCCACTCGAAATAGGATGGTGTCGTTTCGCACATCAGGGTGCCATCGAGATCAAAGACGGCGATGCGGTCAGCGACCGGGATGAAATCCGGGCTCTTCTGGTTGGTGACGTCCTTGACGTAGTTCACCAGAGCGGCCTTGGCTGGAGAATTATCTGTCCAGTACTTGAAGTCGCCAGCGCTCGACACATGGATCGCAGCCAGTTCACTGCGGGTTGCGGCCTGTGCTGTGATGGCGATGGAAAGAGCCAGGGTCAGCATGACAAAAAGAGAACAAAGCTTCAATCTTTTCTTCATAAAATATTCTTCCTCCTTATCCCTGTGGAAGCAGAGCCATCCCCATCCGCACAACGGATGGAGGCAAGGCCGTGCGTTCCAAAACGGCAGATATAGGCTGGAATGAGAGGGCTGACATAGGAACGGCCCGCTGTATCACCTCGCTTCATGCTGGGTTGCCAGTCGTACACTTCATCCTATTCTCAATATTCTTACATTATAGTACATTTTACGACCCCAAACAATGAGACTTAATTTCTATAAATTCTGACAGAAAAATTTCACCGGCTGCATGGGGGGCATAAACCGGTATTTTACAGGAAGGAAAAAGCATTCAGGCCTTGTCAAATGATTTTTTAGCTAGTAAAATGATAATGAATAATACTAAGTAAGGGATTCAGTCTTTTGAATGTAAAATAAAGGAAATGCCATGGCGATAAAGCGCGCTGGCATTTCCTAAATCGAAGCAGCAGGAGTGATCAGCATGTTTTTGGAGGAACGTCAGGAAAGCATTATGAATATGCTCACACGGGATGGCAAAGTCCGCGTGAAGGAGCTCAGTGAGAAGTTCAAGGTGACGGAGGACTGCATCCGCAAGGACCTCGGGGCACTGGAGAAGCAGGGGCGCCTGAAGCGCACCTATGGCGGCGCGGTCGTACTGCGTGAGAACATCCATGCGATGGAAATCAGCAAGCACCGTCACTCTGATGTGGAGGCCAAGCGCCGCATTGCGCAGGCAGCTGTTCGCCTCATCAACGACAAGGATATGATTTTCCTCGATATATCGACGAGCAACCTGGCAGTAGCCGAGCTGCTGGCCAAAGACCAGCGGGAGCTCACGATCGTGACGAACATGATCGATATCCTCGTGATCCTCGCGCAGAATCCGAAGATCCGTCTGATCTTTGCCGGTGGCAAGATCAACAAGAGCCGGGACGGCTTCTGGGGCGGCATGACGATGGACTTCATTTCGCGGCTCAAGCCGGATGTGGCTTTTGTCGGCGCGGTGGGCGTCGATGTCTGTGAAAACAGTGTATCCACCTATGATATCGAAGACGGCATCAACAAGGCCGCCATCATCCGGGTGAGCAAGCGTGCCTATGTGGTGGCCGAAGCGCGGAAGCTCAGCTCGGACGGCAACTATAACTATGCGACCCTCGATACGCTTTCGGGGCTTATCACAGACTCCCTGCCGGCAGAGAATATCCGCCAGGCAGCGGCAGACTACGGGGTAGAGATCATTGTGCCCTGAAGGGAATAAAGACAGGAAAATTCTATGAAACAAACTCTTTTGCGAATCTTTAGCTGGGAAAATCTTTATGCGTTTCTAAAGAGAGGACTGAAGGTATTTTTATTCTACCTTGCAGTCCTTTCCTTGTTCCGTGCGTTTTTTA
Organism: uncultured Selenomonadaceae bacterium; assembly: GCA_964520975.1. Taxonomy (GTDB): domain Bacteria; phylum Bacillota; class Negativicutes; order Selenomonadales; family Selenomonadaceae; genus CAZFPA01. The sequence goes on from CAZFPA010000042.1 coordinate 6,187, forward strand.
TCGCCTGGATGCACGAGTACATTGCCGCGGGTACGGGCGGGGCCGATATCCTGCTCGCGCTGGTCAGCGGTACGCGGCTGAGTGTGCAGAGCGCCGGGGGCGTGATGCTTTTTGTCATGCTGCCCGCACTGCTCGGCAACCTCTGCTCGCTGCGGATGGAGCGCCGGGTGCTGGACCTTTTCAACGGGCTTGCACTCGTGGTGCTGTCCATTCTCTATGCCGCGAGCTTTCCATACTACCGGCAGTTCCATTCGGGCTTCCATCAGCTCATGTTCAATGCGGCGAATGATGATCTGTACGCGCTCTTCGTGTCGCTCGTGCAGGAATTCTATCTGCCGGTGCGCCTGGCGGGCGCACTGCTGCTGGCCTGGGGGCTTTGGCGGCTGCTGCGCGCCTTTTTGCGCTGGGACGCTCCGTCACTGCTGCCGGCCCGGGGCTCCCGGTTGCGGCGGCTGCTGGGCCGGGCCCTGTTTCTCGTGGGCTGGTATGTACTGTCGCTGCTCATCATTTTTGGCGGCAGCCTGCGCTGGGAGACGGCCGTAGACTGGGAAAATGCGGGTGTGACCCGTGATGCTTTTTTGAACGAAGCCATTCTCGATGATCTGCAGGCTGTCTATCGCGGCTGGCGCATGAACGGACGCCTTGAGGCCTGCAATGGCCTCGATTTTACGCCGGAACAGATCCGGGCGCTCGCGGCGGCGCGGGCTGGCCGGCCAGCGGATACGGATGATCTCGACGTGTATCTGCAGCGTACGGCACAGGGGGCGCAGATCGAGAAGCCGCGCCATATTTTTGTGATTATTTCCGAGAGCTATGCCAACTGGCCGCTGCTGGAAAAATATAAGGATCTCCATATCAATGACGGCCTGCGCTCAATCCTGGCTGGCGAAGACAGCGACTATTGTCGCAGCTTCCTTCCCAACGGGGCCAGCACGGTATCGGCCGTGACCGGGGTGGTGACGGGTTTTGCCGATGCCAATCTCTATCTGACGACGATGCCGGAGGCCTTTGCCGCTCCCTACCCGACAGCGAGCGCACCGCAGCTGGCCCGGCTGGGCTATCAGACGAATTTCTGGTACGCGGGGCCGGCGACCTGGGAGCGCATCGGAGCGTTCACCCGGGCACAGGGCTACGAGCATTTCTACAGCCGCGGCGATTTTGGCGCTGAAGCGCCGGGCAGTGTCTGGGGCTGTGATGATGAATATCTCTATGATGCCGTGCTGAATGGCATTGCTGACGATACACCGAGCTTCAATGTCCTGCTGAATGTATCGAACCACTCCCCCTATACCATCGACCTTGACAGCAAGGGCTTTGATGCGGAGCGGGTGCGTCAGGCTTTGCCGCCGGAGGCGCAGGAGGACAAGGAACTGCTGCGGGAGCTCGGGCACTATTGGTATGCGGACCGTGAGCTGACCCGTTTTGTGCGCACGGTCAAGGAAAAATATCCGGACAGCCTCATCGTAATCCTTGGCGATCACGCGGACCGCTATAATATAGAGAAGACGCCGACGATGTATGAGCGCTACGCGATTCCCTTTGTCGTGACCGGACGCGGCGTGCACAAGGGGCTGCTGCTGCCGGATGCTGCGGGCAGCCAGATCGATGTGGTGCCGACCATCCTCGAGATGATTGCGCCCAGGGGATTTTCCTATGAGGCGCTGGGCGGAAGCCTTACGCGGGATAACCGCCGCGGGGTCAACTACGGCTTCTGGATTACGCATGAGGCTGTGGGGCAGGCGGATACCGTACCGCTTGTGCCGCAGGGCATTGACAGTGAGACGCCGGCCTTTGATGAGCCGGCGATGCAGCAATATATCGATACAATACGCAGTATTTCCTGGTGGCGGGCCAAATACGGGCCGATACTGGACCCGGCGCTGCTGGAGGGCCGGGAGTGACCGGGAGCTGCTGAAGGGGGACTTCCTGTATGCTGGAGCATTGTGAACTGTGTCCGCGCCGCTGTGGTGTAGACCGAAATACAGATACGGGGTTTTGCGGCGCAGGGCGTGAGGTACGCCTTGCGCTCGTGAGCCTTCATCCCTGGGAGGAGCCCTGTATTGCCGGAGACAGGGGGGCCGGCACTGTCTTTTTTTCCTACTGCAACCTGCGCTGCTGCTTCTGCCAGAACCATGAGATCAGTCATGGGGGACGGGGCATTGCGGTGACGGACGAGCGGCTCGCGGAAATCTTTCTGGAGCAGCAGGCGCGCGGTGCAGCTTCGCTCGATCTCGTGACGCCGACGCACTATGTGCCGCAGATTCTGGCCGCGCTGCGGCAGGCGCGGGAACGGGGCTTTTCACTGCCGGTGGTCTACAATTCAAGCGCCTATGAGACGCTGGAGACAGTGGAATCCCTGCGCGGCTCGGTAGACGTGTTCCTGCCGGATCTCAAGTATCTGGAAGCGGACACGGCGGGCCGCTATTCTCAGGCACCGGATTATTTCTCCGTGGCCAGCGCGGCACTGCGCCGCATGGTTGCTATTGCGGGACCGCCGCAGCTCGTGGACGGATTGCTGCGGCGCGGCGTACTCGTGCGCCACATGGTGTTGCCGGGCTGCCGCCACGAAAGCATGCGCATTGTGGACTGGCTCTGGGAACAGTTTGGCAATCAGATCTATCTGAGCCTGATGAATCAGTATACGCCGCTCTACCGGGCGGCGGAATATCCGGAAATCAACCGCCGGCTCACGACCTTTGAGTATGATTCCGTTGTGAACCACGCGTTTGACCGCGGCTTTCGCCAGTGCTTCATCCAGGAGGGCCAGACCGCGTCGGAGAAATTCGTGCCGACGTTTGACGGAAAAGGAATTTAGGACGGACGCTTTAGAAAAGAAAATTTTATTTGTGGAGGCTATTTCTTCCTATGTGGTGTATGGTATAATAATAGATACATGAATGGAAATTTTTTGATAGCGTGGAGCGCGGCCGAGAGGCGGGCTTTAGAAAGCGGAGGCGGTTTTTATGGCAGATATGGATAACATTAAAGTACAGGACATATTCGATATGGAATTCCTGCAGGAATTCCAGGACAATTTCGCCAGAAGCCTGGGCATGACAGCAGTTACGGTTGATATCAATGGCAATCCGGTCACGAAACCTACGGACTGGACGGATTTCTGCATGAACTATACGCGGAATTCACCCATCGGCAACCAGCGCTGCATGGAATGTGACCGCCGTGGCGGCGAGGAATCAGCCCGTACCGGTCGTCCGGCTGTCTACGAGTGCCATGCCGGCCTCATGGACTTTGCTGCGCCAATCATCCTGAACGGCAAGCAGATCGGTTCTATCCTTGGTGGGCAGGTTCTGACCGAGCCGTTGAATGAGGATAAGTTCCGCAAGATTGCCGGTGAGATCGGTGTCGATCCGGAGAAATATGTAGAAGCTGTACGCAAGATCAAATACATGCCGAAGAAGAACCTTGAGGCAGCGGCTCAGGTACTCTATCTCATGGCGAATGCCTTTTCCAAGATGGGCCTTTACAAGTACCATTTGAAGGGGATGTCCGAATCCATCAACGATACGGTCATGCACGTATCGGCGGCCATGGAGGAACTTGCAGCCTCGGCACATGATGTGAATGACAACCAGAAGGAACTCAACAAGGAGATCAAGAACGTGGATGCGATCTCGAGCAAGATCAACGAGTTCACCTCGCTCATCAAGAACATCGCGAAGCAGACCCGGCTGCTCGGGCTCAATGCCTCGATTGAGGCGGCCCGTGCGGGAACGGCCGGAGCCGGCTTTGGCGTCGTTGCGGAGGAGATCGGCAAGCTCGCCGACAATTCGAGTGAGACCGTCGACAAGATCCAGGAATTCACGGGCAAAATCAACGAGTCCGTGAATGAGACGGTATCCAAGGGCGAAGCAACCTCGCAGATCGTGGATCAGCAGTCCATCGCCATCGAGGGTGCGGCCAAGGATCTCACCGGTCTTTCGGAGACAGCAGCCCGTCTCTTCGAGCTTGCTCACACAAAATAAATAGTTTTATTCAGTACATCGGTAGTAGGTTCAGCCTATTATTGATGTGCTTTTTTATTCATTTTTATGTATTATGTTGGATTGTACCGTCTTTTATGAAGAAAGAGTGATATAATCAATGATGGTATGATTATGAAACTTGAGCAAGATGATAATATGAGACGGGAAGTGTTTTCAATGGAGGAGATTCGACTACAGGATTTATTTGATATGGATTTTTTGCAGAGTTTTCAGGATAATTTTGCCAAAAGTCTGGGAATTGCGGCGATTACGGTGGATTTGTCGGGCAATCCGGTCACGGAGCCATCGGGCTTCACCGACTTTTGCATGGAATATACCCGGAAATCGACAATCGGCTGTCAGCGCTGCATGGAATGTGACCGGCATGGTGGGGAGACCTCGGCGCAGACCGGGAAGCCCGCTGTCTATGACTGCCATGCGGGCCTGGTGGATTTCGGTACGCCAATCCTGCTCAATGGCAAGCAGATCGGCTCAATCATCGGCGGTCAGGTGCTGACTGAGCCCCTGCAGGAGGACAAGTATCGCAAGATTGCCGCGGAGATCGGTGTCGATCCGGACAAGTATGTCGAAGCGGTGCGCAAGGTCAAATATATTCCCAAGCAGAACCTGGAAGCTGCGGCCCAGGTGCTGTATCTTATGGCGAACTCCTTTTCGCAGATGGGCTACTATAAATACCGGCTGCGGGAGATGTCCGAATCCATCAACGATACGGTCATGCACGTGTCGGCCGCGATGGAAGAACTGGCTGCCTCCGCGCATGATGTGAATGACAATCAGCAGGAGCTCAATACGGAAATCCAGAATGTAAATGATATATCCAGCAAGATCCATGATTTTACCTCGCTCATCAAGAATATTGCGAAGCAGACGCGCCTGCTGGGGCTCAATGCTTCCATCGAGGCGGCCCGCGCGGGTACGGCCGGAGCCGGCTTTGGGGTTGTGGCTGAGGAGATCGGCAAGCTCGCCGACAATTCGAGCGATACCGTCGACAAAATTCAGGAATTCACGGGCAAGATCAACGAGTCCGTAACGGAGACTGTCGCCAAGGGCGAGGCCACTTCGCAGATTGTGGACCAGCAGTCCATCGCTATCGAGGGCGCGGCGAAAGACCTTATGGCCCTTTCGGAGACTGCCTCAAAGCTCTTCGATCTCGCTCACACCAAATAAGTCATTTTCAAAAATACAGCGTAACCGGCTCTGCCAGTTACGCTGTATTTTTTTGCGCTCGCAGGATAACTATCCACTGTGGCGCGAACTCTTTTAAAGTAGGTTCGGGAGCATCAGGTGTCGTTGGGGCTGGCGGGGAAATGCCGGCGGGACAGGGCGCGGCCGAGGTCGCGGATGAGCTGGACCGCGGTAATCTGCAGTGCGTGCGGGAGATTCCTGAGCTGCAGGGCTTCGTTGTTTTTTTCCAGTTCCTGATAGGCGGCTTCCAGCTGGCGGACCTGATTTTTGAAGCTGGTGATTTCCTGTTCGTCGTAGAGGCGGATGAACGGCATATAGATGAGGATGTCCAGGCCGAGCAGCAGAAGCTGGAGCAGCAGTCCGGCCGGGCCGCCGGTAAGGAAGCCGCTGAGCAGCGGCGGTGTGATCCAGGAGACGTTCTGTGCCAGTACCGGGACCAGGCCGCTGGCCGTACAGGCAAAGGCCAGGAGAAGATTCAGCAGTGGGACGGCCAGGAACGGCAGGAAGAAGACGGGGTTCAGGATGACGGGCAGACCAAAGAGCATGATTTCACTGATATTGAAGCAGGCGGGAATCAGCGAGAGCTTGCTGAGAGTCCGGGCCTGGGCGGAGTGGCTGAACAGCAGGATGGCAAGGAGCAGCGCGAGGGCGCAGCCGCTGCCGCCCATGAGCAGATAGCCGTTGTTGAACGCGACGCTGATGATATGGAGCGGCGGAGCACCGGCTGCGGCCGCGGTGATGTTCTGCTGCAGCAGGTCGACGTAGTAATGGCTGTTGATGTCAAACAGGACATTTTGTCCGTGGATGCCAAAGAACCAGAGCAGCTGCGTCAGGCTTATGAACAGAAGGTCGGCGGGCAGCGGCATGTCCTGGATTTCATGGAAGAGTGCGCTCATGGACAGGGCGAACTGCGACTGCAGGGAAAGGCCGCCGGTGCAGTAGCCCAGAAATGCCTGCAGCAGGGCAGTGATGCCGAGCACCGCGGTTATGGGGATTACGGAGTAGATGATGCTGTGAATCTGTGGATGGATATGGCAGAGGTCCCATACGGGAAGGACGCGTATCCTGGCGAAAAGAAAGATGTAGAGGCGGCTGACAAGGATGGCGATGAGAATGCCGGTCAGCATGCCGGCGCTGCCGAGGTAATCGGCATGGTAGGCGGGAGTGCCCAGGCCGATGCCGATGAAGAAGCAGGTCACCGCCGTCAGCGGCAGCAGGCAGGCCTGGTAGGTCGGGAGCTCCCATTCATGGGCATAGCTCCAGGCAATGGTCGTGCAGAGCAGCATGGAGAGGTAGTTCCCGGAAGCGGCCTGCAGCAAGCGCAGCAGGTCATAGAAGCGGCTGCTGCCCGGCGATTGCAGCCAGGCCTGATAGGCAGGAATCGGAATCGCAACGAATACAAGGGCAAAGGAGCTGATGATGACAATGGGAATCATCAGCATGAAGCCACGGCGAATAGCCTGGTAATCCTGGCTGTTTTCGCAGTGTGCGGTAATTCTGTTTAAAATTTTTGTCATTGTCATAGTACCAGCCTCATCCTTACTGTATTTGCAGCGGCTATTTCCATATAGATAACATAATTCGCGATGGCGGGCAGAAAACCTTTTCATTCTCGTAATTTGGTGCTAAGGCAGCAGAGTGTGTTATACTGACAAGAGAATAGAAGTTTGTTGAAGGGGGAATGGATGATGGCAGTTTTGGCTGGGTTTGTGGTACCACATCCGCCAATTCTCCTGCCGGAAATCGGCAGGGGCGAGGAGACGAAGCTGCAGGCGACGATGGAGGCTTATCGGGAGGTCATGCGGGCCGCTGCGGCGCTGCAGCCTGATACGATTGTGGTCATAAGTCCGCATGCACCGATGTATGCGGATTATATCCATATATCCGATGGGCAGGGGGCTGCCGGGGATATGGGAACTTTCCGGGCGCCGGAGCTGCGTTTTGCGGTGCACTATGACGCGGAGTTCGTTGCCGCGCTTGCCAGCCGCTGTGCGTGCAGCGGGCTGGCGGCCGGAACGGCCGGGGCGGATGAGCCTGCGCTGGATCATGGGACGATGGTTCCTTTGTATTTCCTGCGGGAGCAGCTGCCGGACTGTCCGATTGTGCGCATCGGCCTTTCGGGGCTTTCTGTGCTGGAGCATTATGAGCTGGGGCAGCATATCGCGGCGGTGGCGGAGAAGCTGGATCGCCGGGTGGTCTGTATCGCGAGCGGGGATCTGTCCCATAAGCTCCGTGAGGACGGGCCCTATGGGTTTGCGCCCGAGGGACCGGTATTTGATGCGCGGGTTACGGAGCTGCTGGGAAAGGGTGATTTTCTTGGCCTGCTGCGCGTGGCGCCAAAGCTGGCCAATGCGGCGGCAGAATGCGGGCTGCGCTCTATCTGGATCATGAGCGGGACGCTCGACTGCCGGCAGGTGTCCGCGCGGCTGCTGTCTTACGAGGGGCCGTTTGGCGTCGGCTATGGGGTTGCGTGCTTCCTGGCCGGTGAGCGGGATGAGCGGCGTGATTTCGGGGCGCAGTTTGCGGCCGGAGCGCTCATGGAGGCGCCGGTGTCTCCGGTGTCCGAGGATGCCTATGTGCGGCTGGCACGGTTCAGCCTGGAGACTTATGTGAATACGGGCCGGGAGGCCACGCTGCCGTCTGATCTGCCGGCCGAGCTGCTGGAGCGGCAGGCGGGGTGTTTCGTTTCTCTCAAGAAGGATGGGCAGCTGCGCGGCTGTATTGGTACGATGGCACCGGTGCAGCGTTCGCTGGCCGAGGAAATCATGAACAACGCGATTTCGGCTGCGGTGTACGATCCGCGTTTTCCGGCGGTACAGCCGGAAGAGCTGCCATCGCTTGTCTACAGTGTCGATGTGCTCAGTGAGCTGGAGCCGGTGGCTTCGCTGGCGGAGCTGGATGTGCAGCGCTATGGGGTAGTCGTGCGGGCCGGACGTCGCCGCGGGCTGCTGCTGCCGGCGCTGGAGGGCGTGACTACGCCGGAGCAGCAGGTCGCGATTGCCCGGGAAAAGGCCGGTATCGCACCGGAGGCGGCGGTGTCGCTTTTCCGCTTCGAGGTCATCCGCCATCAGTGAGAGCAGCGGACAGAAAGGCCGGCACCACTCTTTAAGGGCGGTGCCGGCCTTTTCATGGTCGTCAGACTAGGTATTTCTAGTTTTCCAGGAAGGTCACGCAGTTGCGTGAGCGCTGCTTGGATTGGTAGAGTGCCGCGTCGGCCAGCCGGGTGAGTTCGGTGAGGG
>CAZFPA010000042.1:14714-17240 GCA_964520975.1 uncultured Selenomonadaceae bacterium
CGCTGCTTGGATTGGTAGAGTGCCGCGTCGGCCAGCCGGGTGAGTTCGGTGAGGGACAGCCCCTGGTGGATCGGGACCGCACCGATGCTCGTGGTGATCTGTCCGTAGCTGGGGTCCTTGTAGGTGGCAATCGAGCGGCGCAGGGTTTCCAGTTTGCTGGCGGCATCCGTGCGCGGCAGCAGGCCGATGAACTCATCGCCGCCCCAGCGGGCAGCGAACTGCGGGGCGGGAATGATCTCGCGGATGGCCGCGGCTACACGGCAAAGCGCCTTGTCCCCGATGTTGTGACCGTAGGTATCGTTCACCTGCTTGAAGTTGTCGAGATCCATGAGGAACAGGGTGTAATCTTCCTGCTGCTTGTGCAGGGCCTTGAAAGTATGCAGGAATCTGGCCCGGTTCGGCATGCCGGTGAGCGGGTCGGTTACGGCCCAGTTCAGCAGACGGGTGATGACATAGTTTGCAAACAGTGATACAAAGAGGATGGCGCAGATGATGATTACGGTGATTTGTGCGAGCAGTTTCTGCGAGTCCGCATAGATTTCATTCTGGGGGGCGCAGATATAGATATCCATGCCGTTGATGAGACGGGTGGCAGTAAAAATTTTTTTCTCGCCGTTATAGTTGTATTCGCCGATCCGATGGGAGGTTTCCTTAGCTGTGCTGAAAGCTTCTTCGAGATTGGTGCCATTGGCCGTAAATTTGTGGATATCCGTATAAAGGGGAAAATCCCGATGAAACATCACCCGGTGTCCCTGCATGAGGAAGGCGTAGCCGGATGTGTAGATGGAGAGGTCATTTACCATAGTCTCGAAGTAGGTAAAGGATATGTCCATGCCTACGACGCCGATGAAGGTTTCATTCACGTAAAGCGGAATGACGTAGGAGACAAGATCCTTGTCCATGTTTTTGTTGTTGTAGGGTGGCAGCCAGGTGGCCGCACGTTTCAGGCGCGGCAGGGAAAACCAGCCGATGTGTTCGATGTCCTCCGGCGGGTAGTAGTCGATGGGGGTCAGCGGCGTGTCCGCAAAGCGGCCGTTGGCATCGCGTACGAGAAAGACGCCGCTCTTTGTGGTGAGTTCCGGTGCATAGCGGATATAAGCAGCGACACAGCCGGGGGTATATTCCGCCTGGCGCAGCAGGACGTCCCGCATGGTTTTCGCATGCTGTGCCAGCAGGGCCTCGTCCTGGAGCATGTCGGTATGGCCATTGAGTGCGTGCCGTGCTTCCTGATAGCTCAGGTCGACAGCGCGCTGGATACTGCCCAATGTAGTATTGATTTGTAGTCCGGTGGCCTGGCAGCGCAGCTGCAGGTTTTCCTCGGACGTGTTTTTTAGAATCCGGTCTGCGGTGAACACACTGATACAGCCTACGATGCAGGCCGTCAGTACCGTACAGAACAGGATGGTCAGCAGCAGTTCCCGTCTGAATGCGCCCATGATGCTCTCCTTTGTATGATGGCGGTATGAACGTTGATGATTGTTATTGCATATATTCGTTGAGGAAGAAAAATATCCTGCTTCGGTCCGGGAATGGCAGTGCGCCGCTTATGTTTTTGCGGCTTGGCTACGATAGCTACAGAAGATGTATGGGGAAGGGAAGTCTGAGGTTTGCATAAAGAGAAGCATAGGCTGCAGGTATTGGAGCCGGATTACTGGGAGGATTTTGTCTGCAGCGGCGGGGCCTGTCCCGATACCTGCTGCCAGGGCTGGGATATCGTGATCGATGCTGCTACCTGCGCACGGTACGAAAAAAGCCGGCTGCCGGAATTCCGGCAGCTGTTGGCGCGGGCCGTCGTGCACCATCAGGAGGAAGAAGCGGACGGAACGGTGGCCGATGTTGCCTGCATCCGTATGGGTAAAGGGCAGCGCTGCCTGTTTCTGCGCAATGACGGGCTGTGCATGATACAGCGCCGGACGGAGGAGAAGAACCTTTCCGAGACCTGCCGCACGTATCCGCGCGTCATCCATGCGTGGAACGGGGCTGACGCAGATCGTTCCCTCTGCGTTTCCTGCCCGGAGGCAGCCCGGCTCATTCTGCTGCATCGGGGCCATCTGCGCTTTGTCAGCCGGGAGATCGACAGTGCAGAGCTCGATGGCCTGCGGCTCACTGCGGATGGGGAGCGGCTGGCGGCGCAGAATCATGGTCTGCGCCAGCGTCTCATTCGTATTCTGCAGGATGACCGGCTGCCCGTGCGGCGGCGTCTGCGCCTGGCCAATCGCTTTTTCTGGCAGGTCGGCGGCCTGGCAGGACATCATGAAGAGCGGGCGTTCCTGGCCGCGGCTGCGGCAGGGGAGGAGCTGCGTGAGCAGGCGGCCCGGCAGCGGACGCCGCTGGCGGCGGAGAAGACGGGATGGCTCGCGGCGGTAGAGGGGCTTGTGCGGCTGCGGCTGCATAATCCGGCGCTGCCGGCACCTTTCCGTCAGCGGCTGGAAGCGGCATTGCGGCGCTGGCAGGTTGATGCGGCCGGGCGGCGCCATTTCCGTGAGGAGCGCGAGCTGTATGATATGTTCCTGCTGCCGCGGGTGA
>CAZFPA010000043.1:0-17231 GCA_964520975.1 uncultured Selenomonadaceae bacterium
CGTATTTTTTCAGATTCTCTGCCATATCCGATATCTTTACAGTAACCGCGGTGTAAAAGTACGTGAAGAAGATAATGAGCAACGCATATAACGTTGTCTGTAGCGGTGTGCCCCACGCAAAATAACCGGCAATTGTTTTTACCCATTGAACTTGTATAAACTGGGCAATGGTTACTGGAAACATCAGCACGGATGACGCAAAGATTATTGGTATTACACCCGCCTGATTGACTTTCAGCGGGATGTGACTTGAATGTCCGCCATAAGCTTTCTGGCCGACGACCCGTTTCGCATAGGAAATCGGGACTCTGCGGTAGCCCTGCTGAATCAGAATTACGAAAACAATCATGGCTAACGCAATGACTGCAAAGAAGAAAACATTGAAATAACTGATGGTTCCTGCCTGCAGATAGTGATAAATCTTTCCCAGGTTTTTCGGTAAAGCGGCCACAATACCGGCAAAAATGATAAGCGATATACCATTTCCTACGCCTTGTGCTGTGATCTGCTCACCAATCCACATGAGGAATACGGTCCCGGCAGTCAAAGTGATCGAAATGATCAGAATGGATACAACGCCAGGATTTAAGATTGCTGCCTTGAGGCCGATGGACATGCCGATCGCCTGAAGGAATGCCAGCGCTACGGTTAGATAACGAGTGACCTTGGTGGTTTTCTTATGCCCTTCTTCGCCTTCCTTAGACCATTGCTCCAGTGTCGGGATTACAACTGTCAAAAGCTGTATGATAATGGCAGCATTGATATAAGGTGTAATGCTCATTGCAAATATGGAAAATTTACTCAAAGCACCACCAGAGAACAAGTCCAGCAAACCAAACAGGCTGCCGTTATTGAATAGCTGCTCAATAACTGACGGATTGACTCCCGGAACCGGAATGTGGGTTCCCATTCGGAAAACAGCAAACATGATCAAAGTAAAAATGATCTTCTGCCGAAGCTCCGGGATCTTGAAGATGTTCGCAAGGGCTGAGAGCACCTTAGATCACCTCAACTTTTCCGCCTGCTGCTGTAATTTTGCTTTCAGCCGTCTTGGTGAAACCATTCGCACGAACCGTGAGCTTCTTCGTAAGCTCGCCGTTGCCTAAAATGCGAACGCCGTCCTGAACATTTTTCAGGATGCCTGCTTCTACCAGAGCTACCGGATCAACCGTTGCACCATCATCGAAACGTTCGAGAGTGGATACGTTGACCTCAGCGTACTCCTTCGCAAAGATATTTTTGAAGCCGCGCTTCGGCAATCTACGGTAAATCGGCATCTGACCGCCTTCAAAACCAGTACGAGTGCCACCGCCGCTGCGGGAATTCTGACCTTTCATGCCTTTACCGGCTGTCTTTCCGTTACCGCTGCCAAGGCCGCGGCCAATACGGTTGCGGGTCTGCTTGGAGCCCGGAGCCGGGGATAATTCATGTAATTTCATCTTTTTGCTGCACCTCCTTGAACTCAGGCTTGAACTTCTTCTACTGTGATGAGATGTTCCACTTTGTGGAGCTGACCGCGAATTGCTTCGTTGTCCGGAAGTTCTACTGAGGAATTGAGTTTTCTAAGTCCTAAAGCCTTAACCGTATCACGCTGTGTCTGTGGTCTGCCGATCAGGCTTCTGGTAAGAGTAATTTTCAGTTTTGCCATTGAAATGCCTCCTTAACCCAAAAGTTCCTGAACCGTTTTGCCACGGAGCTCAGCTACGACCTCAGCCTTTTTCAGCTGTTCGAGGCCTTTCAGTGTTGCCCGTACCATGTTGTTCGGATTGGAAGAACCAAGGGATTTTGTCAGGATATCATTGATACCTGCCAGCTCAAGTACTGCACGAGCCGGGCCGCCAGCAATAACACCAGTACCTTTGGCAGCCGGTTTAAGAAGAACGCGGCCTGCACCAAATACGCCGATGATTTCATGCGGAATCGTCTTATCCTTCAGCGAAACTTCAATGAGATTTTTCTTGGCATCTTCGACGCCTTTGCGGATTGCTTCAGGAACTTCGCTGGCTTTACCGAGACCGGCGCCAACCTTGCCTTTTCCGTTACCAACGACAACAAGTGCGCTGAACGAGAAACGGCGGCCACCTTTAACAACCTTTGCTACTCTGTTAATATATACAACTTTCTCCTCGAATTCCGGAGTTTCGTTGTCCATTCTAGCCATTCATGTACCTCCTTTTCAATCTTAGAATTTCAAGCCAGCTTCACGAGCTGCTTCAGCGAGAGCTGCAACACGGCCGTGGTACAAATAACCGCCACGATCAAATACAACCTCCGAAATGCCCTTTTCAAGAGCACGTTTTGCAACAGCTTCACCAACTGCCTTGGCAGCCTCAATGTTGCCGCCGTAATTCTTGAATTCTTTATCCTGCGAGCTTGCCGAAACGAGCGTTACGCCCTTTTCATCATCAATAACCTGCGCATAGATGTTTGCGAGGCTGCGGAATACGTTGAGACGAGGTCTTACAGCCGTACCAGCGATATGGTTGCGGACTCTTAAATGACGTTTCTGACGAGCTTTATTCTTATCTGCTTTAAGAAGCACAGTGGTCACTCCTTTCCTTTAAAGATGATTATTTCTTACCCTTCGCGCCAGCTTTACCAACCTTGCGGCGGATATGCTCACCTTCGTACTTGATACCCTTGCCCTTATACGGCTCAGGCTCTCTGTAGCTGCGAATCTTAGCGGCCATAGCGCCTACGGCTTCCTTATCGATACCGGAAACAACAATCTTGTTTGCGGACGGGGCATCCAACGTGACGCCAGCCGGCGGCTCAACAATGACCGGATGCGAGAAACCGAGGGAGAGGTTCAGGTTCTTGCCCTGCTTTGCAGCACGGTAACCTACACCATTGATCTCAAGATTCTTCGCAAAGCCTTCCGTTACACCAAGAACCATGTTGTTGATGAGCGTACGGGTAAGACCGTGCAGCGATCTGTGAAGTTTATCATCGGAAGGACGTTCTACCGTAACGGTATTGCCTTCTACTGTAATTTTCATATCCTTGTGAAGCTCACGAGAGAGCTCCCCTTTCGGACCCTTTACTGTCACCTTATTTGCATCACCGAGCGTGACGGTTACGCCAGCCGGGATTTCAATCGGTGCTCTACCAATTCTTGACATCTGTACACCTCCTGACTTCTATATAATTACCAAACGTATGCGATAACTTCGCCGCCGAGACCGGCTTTACGTGCCTGCTTGTCGCTCATGATTCCCTGGGAAGTGGAAATGATGGCGATGCCAAGGCCGCCGAGAACGCGCGGGAGTTCAGTATTCTTTGCATAAGTGCGCAGACCAGGCTTGGAAATGCGCTTAATTCCCGTAATTACTTTCTCACGCTGAGGACCATACTTAAGCGAAAGCGTCAGAACGCCCTGCTTGCTGTTCTCAGTGAAAGTGAAGTCTTTAATGAATCCCTCTTCCTTCAGGACAGCAGCAATTGCTTTCTTGATTTTGGAACCCGGGATCTCAACCTTTTCGTGGAAAACCGAGTTTGCGTTACGCAAACGAGTTAACATATCTGCAATAGGATCAGTCATTACCATGTAAATCGATATCCTCCTTTCATTCTGTCTAAAAGTTTACCAGCTAGCTTTCGTTACACCAGGAATGGCACCTTTGTAGCTCTGCTCTCTGAAACAAATACGGCACATATCAAACTTTCTCATATAGCCGTGCGGGCGACCACAGATTTTACATCTGTTATACTTACGAACCTTGAACTTTGGTTCCTGGCTCCATTTTTCAACCATTGACTTTTTGGCCACAATCAGTACCTCCTTTTAAGCACTAAACGGCATACCCATGAGCTTCAGAAGCTCTCTGGCCTCTTCATCGGTCTTCGCCGTTGTTACGACTACAATATTCATTCCGCGGAGCTTATCGATCTTATCGTATTCGATTTCCGGGAAAATGAGCTGCTCTCTGAGACCTACGGAGTAGTTGCCGCGGCCGTCAAATGCCTTAGCGCTTACGCCACGGAAGTCACGAACACGCGGAAGAGCAACGTTCATGAACTTGTCGAGGAACTGATACATGCGCAGGCCGCGAAGAGTTACCTTTGCGCCAATCGGCATGCCCTGACGAAGTTTCCAGGCTGCGAGCGACTTCTTCGCACGCGTGAGAATCGGCTTCTGGCCTGCAATGATCGTGAGATCTGCAACTGCAGAATCAAGCGCTTTCGGATTTCCGACAGCCTCGCCAACGCCCATGTTAATGATGACTTTCTCGATTTTCGGAAGCTGCATGATGTTCTTATAACCGAACTTCTCCGTCATTGCCGGAACGACTTCCTTAAGATATTTTTCCTGTAATCTATCCACCAAATGTGCCTCCTTTCTTAATTATTTTGTCTGGTCGATGACTTCGCCGCATTTTTTGCAGGCGCGAACCATCTTGCCGTTGACTTCTTTTTTCGCAATACGGGTAGCCTTCGAGCAGGCCGGGCAGACGAGCATTACCTTGCAGGCATGCATCGGAGCTTCCTTAACAAGAATACCACCCTGCGGAGCCTTCTGATTCGGCTTCGTGTGGCGCTTAACCTTGTTTACGCCTTCAACGACGACTTTGTCCTTCTTCGGCATAGCCTGAATGACTTTTCCCTGCTTGCCTTTATCTTTACCGGATAATACGACAACCGTATCACCTTTTTTTACATGCAATTTGTTCAGTGACAAAATAGCACCTCCTCACTATTAAAGTACTTCAGGAGCCAGTGAAACGATCTTCATGAAATCCTTATCGCGGAGCTCTCTGGCTACTGGTCCGAAAATACGAGTGCCTCTCGGAGTCTTATCATCTTTGATCAATACAGCAGCGTTCTCATCGAAGCGGATGTAGGAGCCGTCTGCTCTGCGCAGGCCTTTGACGCTGCGAACAACTACAGCCTTGACTACTTCACCCTTTTTGACCGTACCGCCCGGGGCAGCCGTCTTTACTGCAGCTACAATTATATCACCAATGTTAGCGTATTTGCGATAGGAACCGCCCATGACACGGATGCACATGATTTCCTTTGCACCGGTGTTATCACCAACACTCAGCATTGTTTGTTGTTGAATCATTTGTTAACCTCCTTCTTAGGATTCTGAAAAAGCACAAGACCGAATCTTATTTTGCTCTTTCGAGAACTTCTACGACTCTCCAACGCTTATTCTTAGAGAGTGGACGAGTTTCCATCAGGGAAACCGTATCGCCGACATGAGCATCGTTATTTTCGTCATGTGCCTGGAATTTAACGGTTTTCTTGACAGCCTTCTTATAAAGTGCATGCTGCTCGAGGTCAACGACAGCAACTACGACCGTCTTGTCCATCTTATCGCTTACAACTTTACCAATTTTTACCTTGCGCTCATTTCTTTCGCTCATTAAGGAGCCTCCTTCCTCTGCATATCATAGTTTTACGACAATCAGGCCTCAGCCTGCTCGCGCTGCACCGTCTTAATGCGGGCAATGGTCTTCTTTACTTCTTTGATACGCATCGGGTTTTCCAGCTGGCCGGTGGCGAGCTGGAAGCGGAGGTTAAATAATTCCTCTTTAAGCGAAGCAAGTTTCTGGTTAAGTTCTCCAGCACTCATATCACGCATTTCATTAACCTTCATTTACTTCACCGCCCTCTGCTTGCTTTTCAGTCTCTTCACGTGTAACGAATTTCGTCTTGATCGGCAGCTTGTGACCAGCGAGACGCATAGCTTCCTTTGCGATCTCTTCGGTTACGCCGTCCATCTCAAACAAAACACGGCCTGGTTTTACAACTGCTACCCAGTACTCAGGCGAACCTTTACCACTACCCATGCGGGTTTCAGCAGGTTTTGCAGTTACCGGCTTATCCGGGAAAATCTTGATCCAAACCTGGCCGCCACGCTTGATGTAACGAGTCATAGCAATACGGGCTGCTTCGATCTGTCTATTGGTGATCCAAGCCGGTTCAAGGGCCTGGAGACCATACGTACCATGGCTTACGGTATTGCCTCTATGAGCTTTACCCTTCATGCGGCCACGGAACTGCTTACGATATTTTACTCTCTTTGGTAATAACATTAAGCTTCGCTCCCTTCAACAGCAGCTACAGGCTGCTTTCTTTCCGGAAGAACTTCGCCCTTGAAGATCCATACCTTGATGCCGATGCGGCCATAAGTCGTATGAGCCTCTGCTGTACCGTAGTCAATATCAGCTCTTAAGGTATGAAGTGGAATACTGCCTTCACGGTAGGATTCTTTTCTGGCAATTTCAGCACCGCCAAGACGGCCGCTTACCATGATCTTGATACCCTTTGCACCCATGCGCATCGTGCGGCCTACGGCCTGCTTCATTGCGCGGCGGAATGCGATACGGCGTTCGAGCTGACCAGCAATGTTCTCAGCTACCAGCGTCGAATCCATATCCGGCTGCTTGATCTCAGCGATGTTGATGTCAACATGCTTTTCCGTATATTTCTTCAGACCTTCTTTGATCTGTTCGATTCCAGAACCACCACGGCCGATAACCATACCTGGCTTTGCCGTATGAATCGTGAGCTTCAAACGATTCTTCGAACGTTCTGTTTCAATTCTGGATACACCGGCAATCTTCAGGCTGTCCTTCAGATAAGCACGGATTTTTATATCTTCATGCAGATTCTCTGCATAATCTTTGTCTGCGTACCACTTAGCATCCCAAGTCTTTACGATGCCAAGACGAATACCATGCGGATTAACTTTCTGACCCAAATTCGTTTCCCTCCTTCTTATCTTTCTTCCACAGCGATAGTGATGTGGGACGAACGCTTCAAAATCTTGAACGCCTGGCCGCGGGAACGCGGGTGGATGCGCTTCATTGTCGGGCCCTGATCGACAAATGCCGTCGAGATGAACAGCTTATCCACATTCATGTCAAAATTGTTTTCAGCGTTGGCTACTGCCGATTTCAAAACCTTTTCTATAGCGTCAGCACCGACTTTCGGTGTGAACTTCAAAATCGCAAATGCTTCAGCAACGTTCTTGCCGCGGATGAGATCCATGACAACACGTACCTTGCGCGGAGCGATGCGAACATACTTAGCTACTGCTTTAGCTTCCACAGGGGATCCTCCTTTCAGAAATTACTTAAGTGCCGTCTTTCTTTCTTCACCAGCATGACCTTTGAATGTACGCGTCGGAGCAAATTCGCCGAGCTTATGTCCAACCATATCCTCCGTAATGTATACCGGAACATGCTTGCGACCATCATGGACAGCAATGGTGTGGCCAACGAACGTCGGCAGAATCATCGAACTGCGCGACCAGGTCTTTACAACCTTCTTCTCATTCGCCTCATTCATGGCATCAACTTTTTTTACTAAGCTTTCATGAACGTATGGTCCCTTTTTAATAGATCTTGACAAAATGTATCCTCCTTTCGTTCAGGCAAGTCCTTAAGACCGTTGCCTGCCGTTTTCAGATGTATTATTTCGTGCGGCCTTTGACAATCATTTTGTCAGAAGCTTTTTTACGACGAGTCTTAGCACCCATAGCGCATTTACCCCATTTAGTAACAGGATGCTTGCGGCCAACCGGGCTGCGTCCTTCACCACCACCATGCGGATGGTCGTTCGGGTTCATCGCTACGCCGCGGTTCTCCGGACGGATACCCATCCAGCGGGAACGGCCGGCTTTACCGATCGTGATGTTCTCATGCTCAAGGTTGCCGACCTGACCAATAGTAGCGCGGCAATTGATGTGGATTCTGCGGAGCTCGCCAGAAGGCATACGCAGAAGCGCATAATCGCCATCCTTAGCCATGAGCTGTGCAGAAGCACCAGCAGAACGCACGAGCTGTGCACCCTTGCCAATCTTAAGCTCTACATTGTGGATCATGGTACCAACCGGAATGTTCTTAATAGGAAGAGCATTACCTGGCTTGATATCAGCATCCGGACCGGAGACCACCTGATCACCGACTTTGATGCCGTCCGGTGCGAGGATATAACGCTTCTCACCGTCAACATAATTTAAAAGTGCAATACGAGCACTGCGGTTCGGATCGTATTCGATCGTAGCAACGCGTGCCGGGATTCCATCTTTATTACGCTTGAAGTCGATCACACGGTAGAGGCGCTTATGGCCGCCGCCCTGGTGACGAACTGTCATGCGACCCTGCTGATTGCGGCCGCCATGTTTCTTGAGGCGCTCAACAAGGGATTTCTCAGGCTTATCAGTCGTGATTTCTTCAAAAGAAGCAACCGTCATGAATCTTCTGCCTGCGGAATATGGTTTAAAACTCTTTACTGCCACTTAATTAACCTCCTTTGCCTGAATCTTATGCTTCGAAGAACTCAATCGTTTCTCCGGCAGCCAGTTTTACAACTGCCTTTTTATAATCAGAACGCTTACCAACGTAGCGTCCCATGCGTTTTACCTTACCCATGACGTTGACCGTATTCACGGAATCAACCTTCACCTTGAATACCTCAGCAACGGCCTTGGCGATTTCCACCTTGTTGGCTGCCTTGGCAACAACGAAGACATACTTGCCTTCAGCCATGAGCTCCGTAGTTCTTTCCGTAATCAGAGGACGGATCAAAATATCGCGTGCTTCCATTATGCAAATACCTCCTCAATACGTGTAATGGCATCCTTTGTAATGAAGAGCTTGTTATGATTCAAGATATCATAGACATTCAAGCCATTCGTGTTGATAGCTTTTACACCCGGAATGTTGCGCGAAGATTTTTCTACGTTCTCAGCTTCACCAGCGGTGATGATGAGTGCTTTGGAATCTACGCTGAAATCATTGAGCATCTTGACCATCTCTTTGGTCTTCGGTGCTGCGAAATCAATGCTGTCAAGCACAACGAAGTCGCCGCTCTGAACCTTGTCAGAGAGAGCGCACATGATGGCAAGACGACGCTGTTTGCGAGGCATGCGGAACGCATAAGAACGAGGTGCCGGTCCGAAAACCGTACCGCCGCCAACCCAGATTGGGGAACGCGTCGATCCGCTTCTTGCACGGCCAGTGCCCTTCTGCTTCCAAGGCTTACGACCGCCGCCGCGAACCATACCTCTGGTTTTCGTGGCGTGCGTACCAAGACGCTGCGATGCGAGCTGCATTACGACTGCCTGATGAAGCAGGGCTTCATTGACTTCTACGCCGAAAATGCTCTCATTTAATTCTAAATCGCCAACCTTCTTGTTAGCGATATCATAAATTGCTACTGTAGGCATAATATAGCATATCCTCCTTCCAAATTAGTTTTTACCCGGCTTTACGGTGTTCTTAATGACAACGAAGCTCTTCTTCGGACCCGGGATTGCACCCTTGATCAGAAGCAGATTGCGGTCTGCATCAACTCTTACAACCGTAAGACGCTGTACCGTAACCTGAGCGCCGCCCATATGACCCGGCAGCTTCTTGCCCTTCAGAACACGACCGCCGTGACCACTGATCATCGCGCCTGTGGAACCAGGTTCACGATGCGACTTCGAGCCATGGCCCATAGGACCGCAAGCGAAGTTATGACGTTTGATACCGCCGGCAAATCCTTTACCCTTCGAAGTACCAGTAACGTCAACTAATTCTCCGGCACTAAATATGTCAACGCCGATCGTATCGCCGACGTTATATTCAGAAGCATCCGCCAGACGCATTTCACGAATGAATTTAACCGGTGCAACACCAGCCTTTGCGAAATGGCCCTTCATCGGTTTCGTTACCTTATATTCTTTTACATCACCGAAGCCAAGCTGTACAGCATTATAGCCGTCGTTCTCAACAGTTCTGTTCTGAATCACGATGTTCTTGCCGGATTCAACAACGGTAACCGGAACTACTTTACCCTCTTCAGTGAAGATCTGAGTCATGCCAAGTTTTCTACCTAAAATTGCTTTAGCCATTATTCCACCTCCTCTTACAATTTGATCTCGATATCCACACCAGCTGGCAAATCAAGACGCATGAGAGCATCTACAGTTTTGGAAGTTGGTTCTAAAATGTCGATAAGGCGCTTATGAGTTCTCATTTCGAACTGCTCACGGGAATCCTTATTTACATGTGGAGAACGCAAAATCGTAAAGATATTTTTTTCCGTAGGGAGTGGAATAGGACCAGAAACCATAGCCCCTGTTCTCTTTGCGGTGTCAACAATCTTGACAGCGCTCTGATCGAGAGCCTTATGATCATAAGCCTTTAAACGAATTCTGATTTTCTGCTGTTTAGACAATTTGTTTTCCTCCTTTTCGCCCGGGTTCCAGACCCGAACACTTCTCCGTGCTAGTTCCCTCGCTGACGCGAGCAATCTACCACGTCATCGCATTGGGGGGTACCATACATCTTAAAAAAATCTTTATATAAGGGCGGCGAAACCGCCGCCCTTATATAGATTACTGTTTAATTACCGAAGGATTAAGCCTCGATCTCAGTTACACGACCAGCGCCAACCGTATGGCCGCCTTCGCGGATAGCGAAACGCAGGCCCTTCTCGATAGCGATCGGGGTGATGAGCTCAACATCCATTTCGATGTTATCGCCAGGCATAACCATCTCAGTGCCTTCCGGCAGTCTGCAAACGCCAGTTACATCCGTTGTACGGAAGTAGAACTGCGGACGATAGTTCGTGAAGAACGGAGTATGACGGCCGCCTTCTTCCTTCGTCAGAACGTAAACCTGAGCCTTGAACTTCGTGTGCGGATGAATGGAACCCGGCTTAGCCAGAACCTGGCCGCGCTGGATTTCTTTGCGGTCGATACCACGGAGCAGAGCACCGATGTTATCGCCGGCAACAGCACTGTCAAGGAGCTTACGGAACATTTCAATGCCCGTGATCGTGGTGGATTTTGCTTTCTCTTCCATACCAACGATTTCAACGACGTCGCCCATCTTGAGCTCGCCACGTTCAACACGGCCCGTAGCAACAGTACCACGGCCAGTGATCGTGAATACGTCCTCGACCGGCATAAGGAACGGCAGATCCGTGTCACGGGTCGGAGTCGGGATGTACTCGTCAACTGCGTCCATGAGCTCAAGGATCTTCTTTTCCTGCTCTTCATCACCCTCGAGGGCTTTGAGAGCGGAACCAGCGATGATAGGAATATCGTCGCCCGGGAAATCGTAGCTGGAAAGAAGTTCGCGAACTTCCATCTCTACGAGCTCGAGCAGCTCCGGATCATCAACCTGGTCAACCTTGTTAAGGAATACTACCATAGCCGGAACGCCAACCTGACGAGCGAGCAGGATGTGCTCACGAGTCTGCGGCATCGGGCCATCAGCAGCACTTACAACGAGGATTGCACCATCCATCTGAGCAGCACCAGTGATCATGTTCTTTACATAGTCAGCATGGCCCGGGCAGTCAACGTGTGCATAATGACGGTGATCCGTCTCATACTCAACGTGTGCCGTGTTGATCGTGATACCGCGCTCTCTTTCTTCCGGAGCTTTATCGATATCAGCATAATCCTCGAACTGTGCATAACCCTTCTTGGAAAGCACTTTCGTGATTGCAGCGGTAAGAGTCGTCTTACCATGGTCAACGTGACCGATTGTACCAATGTTTACATGCGGTTTTGTTCTTTCAAACTTCTGCTTAGCCATCTTTGAATTTTCCTCCCTTATTATTCGCCTTTGTTCTTAGCGACAATAGCATCAGATATATTTTTAGGAACTTCATCATAGTAAGAAACTTCCATGGAGTAGTTCCCGCGGCCCTGAGTCTTGGAACGCAGATCCGTCGAATAGCCGAACATCTCGGAGAGCGGAACGAAAGCGTTGATGACCTGAGCACCATTGCGCGGTTCCATACCTTCGATACGGCCGCGGCGGGAATTCAAGTCGCCGATAACATCGCCCATGTACTCTTCCGGAACGATGACTTCAACCTTAACATACGGTTCAAGCAGGACCGGAGTTGCCTTTTCAGCGCCATTTCTGAACGCCATAGCACCAGCAATCTTGAAGGCCATCTCCGAGGAGTCAACCTCATGGAAAGAACCATCATATACGATTGCCTTGACATCAACCATCGGGTATCCGGCAACAACACCATTTTCCATGGCTTCCTTGACACCGGCTTCGATCGGGTTGATGAATTCCTTCGGAATCGCACCGCCGACAACTTTGTTTTCAAAGCTGAAGCCAACGCCCGGTTCCTGCGGAACGAGTTCGAGCCAGCAGTGACCATACTGACCATGACCACCGGACTGACGAACGAATTTACCTTCAGCCTTGACCGTCTTGCGAATGGTTTCACGATAAGCAACCTGCGGGTTACCTACAGTGCAGTCAACCTTGAATTCGCGAAGCATACGGTCAACGATGATTTCCAGATGAAGCTCGCCCATGCCGGAAATGATCGTCTGGCCAGTTTCCTGGTCAGTTCTTACGCGGAAGGTCGGATCCTCTTCTGCCAGTTTCTGAAGGGCTACGCCCATCTTCTCCTGGTCATTCTTCGTCTTCGGTTCAACCGCAACGGAGATAACCGGATCCGGGAACTCCATGGACTCGAGGACGATCGGATGATCTTCGTCACAGAGTGTATCACCAGTCGTCGTATCCTTAAGACCGACAGCTGCAGCGATATCACCGCTGTATACGATATCGAGTTCCTGACGATGATTTGCATGCATCTGCAGGATACGTCCGATACGTTCTTTCTTACCCTTTGTGGAGTTATATACATAAGAACCAGCTGTAAGGGTTCCGGAGTATACGCGGAAGAAAGCAAGCTTTCCAACGAACGGGTCAGCCATGATCTTGAATGCCAGAGCAGCGAACGGCTCCTCGTCGCTGGAAGGACGATGATCTTCTTCGCCGGTATCCGGATTCGTGCCCTTGATTGCCGGGACATCTGTCGGTGCCGGCATGAAGTCAACAATCGCATCCAGCATCGGCTGAACGCCCTTGTTTCTGTAAGAAGTACCGCAGGTTACCGGGCACATCTTGCAGGCGATGGTTGCCTTACGGATAGCAGTCTTGATTTCCTCTTCGGAGATTTCTTCACCGCCGAGGTATTTCTCCATGAGATCGTCATCCTGCTCAGCTACTGCCTCGAGGAGCTTCTCACGATACTCTTCTGCTTTTTCCTTCATATCAGCCGGAATCTCTACTTCATCAGCAACCTTGCCAAGATCATCCTCATAAATGATGGCTTCCATCTTGACGAGATCAACGATACCAGCAAAGTCATCCTCAGCGCCGATCGGAAGCTGGATGGCAACTGCATTTGCGTGCAGGCGCTCTTCCATCATCTTGATGACGTTGTAGAAATCAGCACCGGTGATATCCATCTTGTTCACGTACGCCATACGCGGTACGTTGTATTTCTCAGCCTGACGCCATACGGTTTCAGTCTGCGGCTCAACGCCGCCTCTGGCTGTAAGAACAGCAACCGCACCGTCAAGAACTCTGAGGGAACGCTCTACTTCTACCGTGAAGTCCACGTGGCCTGGCGTGTCGATAATGTTGATGCGATGATTTTTCCAGTGGCAAGTCGTTGCAGCGGAAGTGATTGTAATACCACGTTCCTGCTCCTGAGCCATCCAGTCCATCGTAGCAGCGCCATCATGAACTTCGCCGATCTTGTGGTTAATACCCGTGTAGAAGAGGATACGTTCAGTAGTCGTCGTTTTACCGGCATCAATATGAGCCATGATACCTATATTACGAGTTTTTTCAAGTGAAAACTCTCTGCCCACTGTTATATCGCTCCTTAATTTAGATACTGCTTATAAAATTACCAACGATAATGAGCGAATGCCTTATTAGCTTCAGCCATCTTATGCGTATCTTCTTTTTTCTTAATTGCTGCGCCCGTATTGTTTGCAGCATCCATGAGTTCACCGGAAAGTCTCTCATCCATGGTCTTCTCACCGCGCAGTCTTGCGTAGTTTACGATCCAGCGGATACCGAGCGTCATACGGCGATCCGGACGAACCTCGACCGGAACCTGGTAGTTTGCACCACCGACACGGCGGGCACGTACTTCGAGTACCGGCATAACATTCTTGAGTGCCGTTTCGAAAACTTCCAGAGGATCTTTACCCGTCTTAGCACGGATAGTCTCGAAAGCATCATAAACGACTCTCTCAGCAACGCCCTTTTTACCAGAAAGCATTACTTTATTGATAAACTTTGTAACGATTTTAGAGTTGTATACCGGATCCGGTAATACATCACGTTTCGGTACAGCACCTTTTCTTGGCATTGTTTTCCCTCCTTACCATAATTCTTCATTTCTTTGTCTTATTTTTTCTTAGCGCGCTTCGCACCGTACTTGGATCTGGACTGTGCTCTGTCCTGAACACCTGCCGTATCCAAAGAGCCGCGAATGATGTGGTAACGAACACCTGGTAAGTCCTTAACACGTCCGCCTCTGATCAAGACAACACTATGTTCCTGAAGATTATGGCCAATGCCTGGGATATATGCGGTTACTTCAATGCTATTCGTCAAACGAACACGGGCAACCTTACGAAGTGCCGAGTTTGGCTTTTTCGGAGTAGTTGTATATACTCTCGTGCAAACCCCACGTTTTTGTGGGCAATTCTTTAATGCCGGTGCTGTAGATTTTTCCTGCATGCTCTGTCTGCTCTTGCGAACTAACTGATTGATTGTAGGCATACATGCACCTCCTTCCTTCAAATTGAGAATTTATTATTTATTAATAATCCCGCTGAACCCGAAGGCTCAACGAAATTTTTAACAACAAGGTTATCTGAGTACTGCTGCGGCTGCCGCGCCAACTTCAATGGCACAAGCCTCGCCCAGTTCCTGCATGTCTGCTGCAGGCACCGTCTCAATCCCCTTCTCCGCACAAAGTGTCCGGAGCGGCTCAATGACCCGTGCATCGGCATCTCCTGCCAGAAACACACACGTCGCAAGTCCTTTATTCACTGCCTTGGTAACCTGTTTGATACCAATGACTTTATCGGCATTTTTTAGTGCTTCAAGCGTCATTCGCTTCACTCCCTAATCACCAAATCATGCTCTTAAATCAGGCACCTCTATATATTATCACCAGGCAAAATGATTGTCAACACTTATTTCATCAACTTTTTCGTGCCCACGCGCCCTGGCGTATCATGCGTAAATATTTTTTATATAATCCGTATGAAAGTCCTCATTTTGTGGACATCGCTATAGAACATTACATTTCTATAGAAATTTTTCTACATTGCCTGCTTTTTTGTCAAGTGACGCCTTTAAACAAAAAGAAAAAAATACAGGGAGCAGCTGCTCCCCGTATCTTTCTTCCTTATTATATACACGTATAGGATGCTCAGCCTTTAACGACCTTACGCATTACCTCAGCTACATGTTCTTTGGTAAAGCCAAACTTCTTGAAGAGAACGCCTGCCGGAGCCGAAGCGCCGAAGCCCTCCATTGTCACAGCAGCACCATCGAGACCAGTATAGCGGCCCCAGCCAAAATCCATCGCTGCTTCCACTGCTACACGCGCCCGAATCTTCTTGGGCAGGATGCTCTCCTTATAGGAAGCACTCTGCTGCTCAAAGAGATCCATGCATGGCATGCTGACAACACGTACATCGATGCCCTCTGCTGCCAGAACCTCCTGTGCCTCGATTGCAAGCGAAACCTCAGATCCGGAAGCGATGAAAATGCCATCCGGCGTATCCTTCTTAGCATCGGATACAACATAAGCACCCTTCAGGGCATCCTTACTGCTGCCAGCCAGCTGCGGCAGATTCTGACGAGTCAGCACCAGCGCCGTCGGCGTCTTTTCGCTCGTGATTGCCAGATACCATCCCGCAGCCGTCTCCGTTGCATCCGCCGGACGGAATACATTGATGTTCGGCATGGCCCGGAACATAGCAAGCTGTTCTACCGGCTCATGCGTAGGCCCATCCTCGCCAACACCGATGCTGTCATGCGTAAGCACATAAGTCACAGGAATTCCCATGAGGGCTGCCAGACGAACCATCGGCTTGATGTAATCGCTGAATACAAAGAAGGTTGCTACGTAGGTGCGCAGGCCGCCATGCAGTGTGATACCATTAGCAATTGCCGCCATGGCAAGCTCACGTACACCAAAATGCAGATTCCGGCCAGCATAATTTTCACGGCTGAAATCTCCGGCATCCTTCATATTCGTCTTGTTTGAAGGTGCAAGATCCGCGCTGCCGCCAATGAGCTGCGGCAGAATGTCCTTGATGCGGTTAATCATGATCCCGGACAGTCCTCGCGTTGCCTGTGCCTTATCGTCATAAGCCCAGAACTCCTCGTCCGTCAGCAGTGCTTTAGCGTCTGCCGGGGCATGGAACTTATCCCAAAGTTTTTTCTGCTCCGGATATTTAGCGGCATAAGCAGCAAAAAGCGCCTGCCACTTTTCTTCCGCCGCTGCGCCCTTCGCTGCCAGCTCTTTATAATGTGCATAGACCTCATCCGGAATATGGAAGGACTGCTCCGGATCTGCCCACCCCAGGTTCTCTTTCAATGCTTTTACGTTATCTTCCCCCAGCGGCTCGCCATGCGCACTGGCCTTGCCCTGTTTTGCCGGGCAGCCATAGCCGATCTGCGTTTTGACCGTAATGAAAGAAGGATGCTTTTTATCCGCCTTCGCTTCCTCTATGGCACTGGCAATCGCCGCCAGGTCATTGCCATCCTCTACGGTGATCGTCTGGAAGCCAAATGCCGCCATGCGCTGCTGGACATTTTCCGTAAACGCAATATCCGTGCTTCCCTCAATCGATATCTTATTGCTGTCATAGAGAATGATAAGCTTGGAAAGGCCCAATGTGCCTGCCAGGGAGAAAGCTTCCGAGGAAATTCCTTCCATCATGCAGCCATCGCCGCCCAGCGCAAAGGTATAATGATCTACCACCGGGAAATCCGGCTTATTGAAAATCGATGCCAGGTGAGCTTCCGCCATAGCCATGCCCACGGCCATGCCCATACCGGCGCCCAGAGGCCCAGTCGTTGCTTCAACGCCTGTCGTGTGACGATACTCCGGATGTCCCGGTGTCAGCGAACCATCCTGACGGAACTGCTTCATATCTTCCATAGTAAGACCATATCCATAGAAATGCAGCAGCGAATAAAGCAAAGTGGAACCATGTCCGCCTGAAAGAATAAAGCGATCGCGGTTTGCCCATTTCGGATCCTTCGCATTATGATTCATGTGATTCGCCCAAAGCTCATAGGCCATAGGTGCGCTTCCCAGCGGAAGTCCCGGATGGCCGGAATTTGCCTTCTGGATGGCATCTGCCGCCAGCACGCGAATCGCATTTACGCATGTCGTATCGATGTTACTCATTCAATCAA
>CAZFPA010000044.1:0-16931 GCA_964520975.1 uncultured Selenomonadaceae bacterium
CTTATACCGGATATGAAAATCAAGGCCGGGAACCAAAATATGACCTGCTTTGCAAAATAGCCGCCGCCTTGGGCGTGACCACAGACGAGTTATTAGGCTATGCCCCTAAAGACACCGACTGGCTCACAGCCAAGCTGAAGCCAGCACTGGGCAGAACCTCCTTCTCTGTTGAAGGAATCGATGAAAACGGAAATATATCATTGGCATATACGAATAAGGATGATGCGAAAACTGAGCATTTCATATTCAGTAACGACTACCTTCGCGCCATTTTTGAGAAACAGGAAGAACTTGCTGAC
Organism: uncultured Selenomonadaceae bacterium; assembly: GCA_964520975.1. Taxonomy (GTDB): domain Bacteria; phylum Bacillota; class Negativicutes; order Selenomonadales; family Selenomonadaceae; genus CAZFPA01. Next base: position 300 of record CAZFPA010000044.1, read on the forward strand.
AAAGCAAAGGGAATTCGCCTAAGAGAACTACTGGAGGCTAAACTTTTTCAAGAGATATTTATCCGAACGATACTATCTTAAATAAAGTACAATAGCTAAGCGCTTTAATAGTGCGAGTTTCTTAAAAGAGAACCGCCTAAGTGAACATCCGCAACCAGGGCATCATCTGCACACACAAAAGGAAGTGAATCTGTATGGACTTTACCCGCATTGATGAACTGCACACCCATCTGAAAACGCTCCGCCCGCTGAATGCTGGCGAGGTGCAGCGGCTGCAAGAGCAGTTTGCTATTGACAACACCTATAATTCAAATGCCATAGAGGGCAATTCGCTTACACTCCGGGAGACAGCCCTGGTGCTGCAGGAAGGAATCACGATTGCCAAAAAGCCCCTGCGCGACCACCTGGAAGCCATCGGACATCGGGACGCATTTCAGTATATGCTGCAGCTTGTGGACGCCCAGGAAGAACTCACAGAAAAGGTAATTAAGGACATCCATTCGATTGTACTCATGCACGACCAGGCAAACAAAGGAATATACCGCCGCCTGGAGGTCATGATCATGGGAGCCGACCACCAGCCGCCCGAGCCCTACCTTGTCCCGGTACAAATGAAGCAGCTTATTGCAGACTATCCTGACATGAAGGAACGCCTGCACATCGTCGAGGCCGTTGCCGCGCTCCACGTACGCTTTGAAAGCATTCACCCCTTTATCGATGGGAATGGACGTACCGGGCGCATCCTGCTCAATTTTGAGCTGATGAAAGCCGGACTGCTCCCGGTAAACATAAAATTTGCTGACCGCATGGCCTATTATGATGCTTTCGATACCTGCCGCCGGGCCAACAATTATGATGCCATGGCCGCCCTGATCGCCGGTTATGAAGAAGAAGAACTCCAGCGATATATCCATATCATTGAACAATAAAAAAGGCCGCCCAGCGTGCTACCAACACGCCGAACGGCCCCAAAAGCTTCCTGCACCCGCCCGATATGGACGGTACGACAAGCCCCATCAAGCAAAATTGTATCATTCCTTTCAGGGGGCAAAGGTTTATTTTTGCCCCCTGAAAGGAATGATTTTTTTATGGTCAAAACAGTAAAAACGGCCGCGCTCTATCCCCGGACATCCACAGACGAGCAGGATTGGTAGTTATGCACAAGAACAGGTGTTTTTGTGCATAACTCTGTGGATAACCCGGCCTTTATTTATCAGCTACCGCATCTTGCTCCGTCTCCTGGCGAAAGGAACGCAGCCATCCCAATACAGCGCCAGCCAGTGCCGGTGCTGTCCACCCCAGGTTGGAAGCATAGAGTGGCAGATACCGGCTGAACAAATCATTCATAAATGCCGGATGGATGCCAGCGGCATTGAGGCCATCAAAAACACTGAAGGCCAGTGTAAAGGCAATGCTCCAGCGATAGATGCTGCGGTGCCCGCCCAGCTGCACATCAAAAAGCGAGAGCACCACGAGCACGATGACGACCGGATACATCGCCACCAGGAACGGAACCGAAATGCGGATAAGCTCGGTGAGCCCCAGATTCGAAGCGGCAAAGCTGAACAGGGTACTCAGCAGCAAAACACGTTGATAGGAAACACGTCTACCTGAGGCCTCATTAAAGTACCATGCACAGGCGGAGGCCATGCCACAGCTCGTAGTCAGGCAGGCAAACGCGATGATGAGCGCGAGCAGCGCATTCCCCATCGGGCCAAAGAAAATCCCCGCGGCACTGGAAAGAATCACGCCGCCATTGGCGGACAGACCAAGCACCGAAGCACTCGTCGCCCCCAGATAGCCCAAGGAAAGATACACACAGCTCATGAGCGTAACAGAGATCAGGCCCGCAAAGATGCAGATGCGCCCGATGGCCCGGTTGTCCTCAACGCCCGCCATCCGCACGGCATTGACGACAATGGCGCCCACAGCCAGCGAAGCGAGCAGGTCCATGGTCAGATAACCATCCTGAAAGCCCTGCAAAAACGGTGCCGTACGATAGATGCCCTCCGGCGCCATGATGGTTCCCATCGGCGACCAAAAGGAACGGATAAAGAGTACTGCCAAAAAAAGCAATAAAAGCGGCGTGAGGATCTTCCCCACCCGGGCAACGATCTTGCTCGGATTGAGCGCGAGGAAATAGGTCAGCAAAAAGAAAACCGCCGTATAGCCAAACTGCCCCATCGCTACATCGTCATACCCCAGGAAAGGCCGGATACCGATCTCAAAGGATACCGCACCCGTACGCGGAATCGCAAAGAGCGGCCCGATGGTCAGATAGAGCACGCTGAGCAGCAGCAGTGCAAAACGCGGGTGCACATGCGTTTCGATGAATTCTGTGTACTTCCCGCCACGCAGTGCAATGGCAACGATGCCCAGCATCGGCAGCCCGACACCCGTCAGCAGGAACCCCAGGATACCCGGCAACAGATTCGTACCCGCGGCCTGGCCGAGCGCCGGCGGAAAAATCAGATTGCCCGCACCAAAGAAGATGGAAAACACCATCAGTCCAATGGATAAGATTTCAATTTTGGATAAAGACTTCATAAACCACACTCATTTCTAAAACATACTAAAATAAACGCCCACATAAAAAAGCCATGTTTCCCGTCCGAAACATGAAAAGGTCTCTGTCAAGCACCGTTTCTTTCCATGTGCACCATTATAGCACATTTCATGTCCATCTCCAATGTATATTTTGATAAAATTCCGTAACAGCGTAAACATCAAATTCTGACTTTTCGCAAAAGCCATTGCTTTTCCTGCCCGATATTTTCTGCTATACTGATAGTAGCATCGCAGCCTGACGGGCTGTGTCAGCAACAAAGGGAGGCCACACGATGAGTACGGAGAACGAAAACGATATTTCCAGGCCACATGGCCTGCAGCAGAACATAAAGATGGAGCTCATGGGCATGATCCACAGCGCGGAGAACCCCTTCGACATCATCTGCCATATCGCTGACTACCTGGAGGAAGTGTCCGCCGAGGACGGCTACGCGAACCATGTGCGCGAAAACCTGCGCGCGGTCTACGGACTTGCCCTCGGCGAGCGAAAACTGCTGACCGACGAGCTTGCGGATGTCATTGCCCGCGGCAAGCGCATCAAGGAAGCCTATGACACCGGCGATTTCACAGAAGAAGAAAAGAAGCGCATCGAATTCGCAGTGATCCTGCACCGCAAGAATGCCCAGCGCCTCAAGGAGCTCATCCACAAGGCCGAGGTTGAAGGCACTTCGATGTACCTTGGCGAAACAGACGACACGTCCCAGAAATAAAACACCTTACCATGCACTGGCTGCCCGCGGCAAAACACGGGCAGCTTTTTTGCGCAAAAAAACACACCCGGTGCAAACGTCCGGGTGTAATGTGGTTATTTGGTTCCCTTGCGGGTATCGGTAATATCTGTCAGTGATGCATAGCAGATATAGCTGTCCGGCAGCGCGTTCTCATTGTGGACAGTCTTAAAGGAAACCCGTATCCAGCGGTCTCTGCCCTTCGCCGTCCGGAAAGGATAAGCAATATGCTTCACACAGTGCTGCTCATAGGATTCCATGATCGCCTTTTTAAGCAACGCGGTCGTTTCCTCGGGCAGCAGCTTGCTCAGATCATTATCCGTCTTCTCATAGAATTCCTCGGGCGTGACCTCATTGATATCATAGGCGCCCTTGCTCAGGAAATGCGTATAGATGGTATCATCGCGCAGCTCATAGACACCAAAGCCGGCGGGAATATTGTCGAACAGCGCCTGCATCTCCATGGTCTTCTTCTCCAGCTCCGTGACATCCTCGATGGCCAGATAGAAAATCTGCCGTGCCGTTTCCTGGATGACCGGGCTGATGCGTACATGCAGCCACAGCAGTCGCCCATCATCGCGATAGCGGCGGATACGGCACTGCATGACCTTGCCCGTTCCCGCGGCTAACTGGATCTGTTCCATGAAGCCCTTACGATCCGCTGCATAGACGGAATCCAGAATATTATGCTCCACCGCGTAAAAGTCCTCACGATCATAGCCAAAAATCTTGAAATAGCCATCGTTGACCCGGATCACTGAAAGCTTGCCGGCCACGCATTCATAGATCCCCACCGAACCATTGATGCTGTTGAACAGCAGATTGAACTGCGCGTTCGGATTCAGCAGATCCTCGACATCGTTCGAGTCCAGCTGCTGCGGTGCCGGTTTGCTGGCGGGCAGGCTGTAGGCCGCGCATTCCTTTGAAAGCATTGCCTCGTACTCCGTCACGGGTACCGGACGCGAATAGTAGTAGCCCTGGACACGGTTACAGCCAATCGTGCGCAGGAATTCGGCCTGCTGACGCGTTTCCACGCCCTCGGCAATGACTGGTATGCGCAGCCATTTAGCCATGCGCACCACAGAATTCAGGATATTGCCGCCGCGTCCCGACGTATCATTGCTGTCGAGGAATTTCAAGTCGATCTTCAGGATATCGACGGGGACATCCTTCAGCATATTAAGGGAAGAATACCCGCTGCCGAAATCATCCATGAGAATCACAAAGCCCATCGCCTGCAGCTTTTTCGTGATCTCAATGATCTGCCGCGGATTATCCGTATAGGCACTCTCCGTGATCTCCAGCTCCAGAAGCCGGGGCGAAATATCGTATTTATGCAGCAGATCCCCCAGGATCAGCGTGAGATTCGCGTTATAAAGGTCGATGCGCGATACATTCACCGATATAGGCAGGGGCTCGCGCCCCTCATCCATCCATTTGCGCAGCAGCTGGCAGGCCCCCTCCCAGACATACTGATCGAGTTTAAAGATAAAGCCGTTATGCTCAAACACCGGAATGAACTCCATCGGCGACACAAAGCCGCGCACCGGATGCTGCCAGCGCACAAGCACCTCACCACCAATGATACGCTCCGTCGTAAGCTCATACTTCGGCTGCACGTACAGGATGAATTCCCCCTGCTCCAGTGCCTTATTCATCTCATTGATGATGGCCTGCTCATTCACAAGATGCTGGCGCATGTGCTCATCATACTCACCGTACATGACGAGATAGTTCCCCTTCGCGCGGTTCAGCGCCAGGTTTGCACGGTCGCACATAACACTCACGGGCAGATCACGTTCCTTGACCTGATAGACACCAAAGCCCAGCACGACCTTATAATCGAGAGAGAAGCTCGCGGCCATCGTCTGCAGCGAACGGATGAAACGGTTGCAATTGTTGTGCTCCGCCGGGAAGCATACGACAAAATTATCGGAATGGAGACGTCCGCTCACGCAGAGCTGCAGATTCACATGCTCCAGGAAGTGAGCAATATATTTCAGCAGCTGATCGCCGGTCTTTTCCCCAAACAGATCATTGATGACCTTGAACCGTTCGATATTCAGCCGCAAAATAGCGAACTGTACCTCCGGATGCAGCGCGATGAGCTCCTGCGCCTTCTGATAGAAGGCAGCCTTGTTATAGATACCCGTCAGCGCATCATAAGAAGCCCGATACATGAGATTCTCACGCATCTGGCGCAGCGGCGTGACATCCATCACAATGCTGTTCAACAGCACCCGCCCATCGGGATCAAGCGTGCGATGCCCGGATTCCAATACCCAGATCAGGCTCTCATCCCCGCACTTCATACGATACTCCAGCTGATAGGACTCACCCTCCAGCAGCTGGCGCGTAAGCTCCGTCTGCATGCGCCGCTGATCGGCCGTATAGACGACCGCACTCATAGACATCCCCGTCTTGCGTGCAAACGCCTCCTCCGATGGATAATTCAGCATTTTCCATAATTTTCCGCTCTTGACATCCTGCAATCGTTTACTGCTCATGTTGTAAACAATACACACCGAAGTCAGATGCGAGGGGGCAACATCAATAGGCTGGCTCGGGTCAATGCGCCGCTCAACATTGCGATGAAACATCCGCGAACGGATGGAACGATAGGTAGACTCATGGTGCACATCGCGGGAAACAAAAATCCCCTTGATGCGCAGTCCGTCGCCATCTCCCGTATACATGAAGACCACCCGGTGCAGGATGTAGGAAGCCTCCCGCATCGTGCTCAGGATCACATTGGCGACAACCGCCTTTTCCTCGGGAGTCCCACGATCCCGCAGGCGCATTTTGATGATTTTACAGGGAGCGACCTGCGCGTATTCCCGGCGCAGGAAATTTTTGACATCTTTACGGCCAATAGCATACTGAAACATCTGTGAGCCAAAACCGACAATAGACTCCTCCATGCGCTCCAGTATTGTATCCATATTGCCAAAGTTATAAAACTCACCGACGAGCTGTTCCGTCAGCACTACACTTGGACTCTGTTCCATAAAATGTCCCATGATTCACAACAATCCCTATCCTTAAATTCAAACCGTGCCCATGCACATCAGCACAATCCTTTTATTGTATCATATACAAAACCGACGATTTTTACAATCCATCTATTCTACTAATATTCATCCGACCTTAAGAGAAAAAGCACCCCAAAAGGAGTGCTTTTTTCTCAGTCCAGTATATAGACCTGCACGCTGCGGCGGCCGAAATTGATTGCCGCACCATAGTCTTCCATGCAAAGGTCGATCTTGCTGCCTACAATGGCTCCGCCCGTATCCGCAGCAACTGCCAGGCCGTAGCCCGGAATATAGAGCCGTGTTCCCAGAGGAATCACGCCCGGATCTACTGCCACAACACCCTGGCGGGCTGCCATGCCGGTAGCCGTTATTCCGCTGCCGCCGCCATCCGACGGCAGATATGCGCTGGCTTCCATATACATTGTCCGTTGAAAATGTATTTGTCCCTGCGCGGTATCGATCACATTCGGATCAGCGACCGGCTTTGGAACATCGTTGATTTTTATATTGAGGTTTTCCTGTATTTTCGAATTTGCCCCTGGAGCAGCTTCGTACTCTGCCCCATCATAGCCCAGATCACTGAGCAATTCTCCCACGGTTGGCTTACTGGTTCTTATTGTCTGTTTCTTTCCCTGATACTCAACAGTAACAGGCACTGCACGATAAATAGCGATATAGGTACGATCCCTGTCTTCGGTCATATGATATTCATCCTGAACGTTCATGTTCACACCCGCCTGGCGCAGGATGGTCGTCGGCGTACGGTATGTCGTGTTCATATCGATGGTCCGGCCATCAACAGCGATTGTCACATGCCTGCTGGTAGTAAAACCTGTCATCATTGCCATGACGAACAGCAAAGCGATGCAAACCATCACCGGCTTGTCTCCAAATTTAGATAATAATTTTCTTTTTGAACTCATTCAATTCCCCCTTTAACGGACTTGCAAATTATATCATGCCTTTTTGCTTCCTGTCAAATTTCCCAAAAATATCCTCCCACTTTCAGGTAATTTTCAGCGAAAAAAGTGCTATAAAAAAGTGGTGGAAGCCCTATTTTTATAGGTTTCCCACCACTTTATCAAAATCCGCTTAAATGCCATATAAATCGCGCGCATTTTGTCGCGTTTTTATCGAAAATTCTTCAGGACTTTCCGCCCGAATCTCTGCCGCCCTTTGGGCTATATACTTCACAAAAGCCGGTTCATTCCGCTTCCCGCGAAACGGTGCCGGCGTCATATAGGGACAATCCGTTTCAACCAGGATACGGTCGGCCGGCAACGCCCGCACAATCTCCGGCAGCTTCGCCGCGTTTTTAAAGGTCAGCGGTCCGTCGATTCCCAGGTACCAGCCAAGCTTCAAAAGCTCCCGCGCCGTCTCCATACTGCCGGAATAGCAGTGCAGCACACCACGGATGCCCCGCCCCTCTGTCTTGAGGATTGCCAGGGTATCACCATGCGCATCGCGGTCATGGATGCAGACCGGCAGATGCAGCTGCCGCGCCAGATCAAGCTGGCGAATGAAGATACGCTTCTGCAGTTCCCTTTTCTCGCTGTCCTTTTCCCAGTAGTAATCGAGCCCGATCTCTCCGATAGCTACGACCTTCGGCAGTGCGGCCCAGGCCGCCAGGCGGTCATCGTCCGCTCCGGTCATCGGAAAGGCCTCCTCCGGATGGACGCCGACGCCTGCATAGACCGCCGGGAATTCCTCGGTCAGCTGTACCGACCGCGCAGAGGATTCCAGGGTATCCCCCATGTTGATGATGGCCTCGACGCCATTTTCCAGCGCCCGGTCGACTACCGCGGCCCGGTCCGCGTCAAAGGCTTCGCCATCGATATGGGCGTGTGTGTCGATGAGCCTCATCGTACCTGGCTCCCGACCGGCATATCCGTGCTCACGACCTGCAGTGCCTCATCTTTGGAAGCCGCGAGGATCATGCCGTGCGACACAATACCACGAATCTTGGCCGGCTTGAGGTTCACCACCATCACGACATTCTTGCCCACGAGCTCATCGCACGTATAGTGCTTGGCAATGCCGGATACGATCTCGCGCTGTTCATTGCCGAGGTCAACCCGCAGCTTCATGAGCTTTTCGGTTCCCTCAACCTTCTCCGCACTCAGGATGCGCACGACGCGCAGGTGGATCTTGCCGAAATCCTCGATGGTGATTTCGCCATGCTCGTCCGCTGCTTTTTTCGCAGCCTTTTCCTGCGGCTGTTTCTTCGCGGCCTTCGGTGCCTCCACCGGCTTCTCCTCCTCGACCTCGATGCGTGGGAAAAGCTGCTCCGGCTCACCTACCTGCAGACCGGCCGGCGTACCGCCCCAGGTCTCGATATCCGCAAGCTGTACCGCCGCAAAGTCCTGCGGCAGATTCAGCTGCTTCCAGATGCGCTCCGCTGTCGTCGGCATGAAAGGCGCAATGAGGACACTGATGATGCGCAGGCTCTCCACGAGATTGTACATCGTATTGGCCAGTTCCTGCTTCTTCGCCGGGTCCTTGGCCAACGCCCAGGGCGCCGTCTCATCGATGTATTTATTTGTACGGCCGATAAAGGCCCATACATTTTTGATGGTAGCGCTGAGCTGCATCGTTTCCATACCATCCGTGAAGTCCTTTACCGCCTGCATGGCATCTGCCCGCAGCGAACGGTCGACTTCGTTCTCACCGGCCGGTGCACTGACCGTCCCCGCCTGGAACTTGCCAATCATATTGAGCGTGCGATGCAGCAGATTGCCAAGGTCATTCGCCAGATCGGAATTGATGCGCTGGATCAGCGAATCCCGGGAGAAATTCCCATCCTGCCCCAAATTGATCTCCCGCAGCAGGAAGTAACGGATTGCATCCGCGCCGAACTCATCAATGAGGCCGATCGGATCAATGACATTGCCCTTGGATTTCGACATCTTATCGCCCTCGACAATGAGCCAGCCATGTCCATAGACCTTCTTCGGCAACGGCAGTTCCAATGCCATGAGGATACACGGCCAGATAATCGTATGGAAACGCACGATCTCCTTGCCGACCAGATGCAGATCTGCCGGCCAGAACTTATGGAACATCTCGGGATTGTCCAGATAGCCAATCGGCGTAAGATAGTTCGTAAGCGCGTCGAACCATACATAAATGACGTGCTTATCATCAATGGGCACCGGAATGCCCCAATCAAACGAGGTCCGGGAAATACAGAGATCCTCAAGGCCCTGTTTGATGAAATTAATCATTTCATTCCGGCGTGATACCGGCTGAATGAAGTCCGGATGCGCGTCGATGTATGCAAGCAGCTGGTCCGCGTATTTGGAAATCTTGAAGAAGTACGCCTCCTCAGCGACCTCCTCCACCGGACGCCCGCAGTCCGGGCATTTGCCGTCAACGAGCTGATGCTCCGTCCAGTAGCTTTCACACGGTGTACAGTAAAGTCCCTTATAGGCTCCCTTGTAGATATCGCCCTTGGCATAGATGCGGCGGAAAATCTCCTGCACGACCTTTTCATGACGCGGCTGGGTCGTGCGAATGAAATCATCATTCGATATATTCAGGCGTTTCCAGAGGTTCTGGAAACCGGCTACAATGCGGTCAACATACTCGATCGGCGTAATGCCCTCTTCCTCCGCCTTGCGCTCGATTTTCTGTCCATGCTCATCACTGCCGGTCAAAAAGAATACATCATAACCAGCCAGACGCTTGAAACGTGCAATGGAGTCCGCTATAGTTGTACAATAGGCATGCCCGATATGCAGCTTGGCACTCGGATAATAAATAGGTGTCGTTATGTAGAATGATTTCTTGTCCACGAAATTGAATCCTCCCTTGTATCACAAATCCAGCGCACCGCCGGCACGCAATTTATGCTATCTTTTTATTATAACGCCATTGTTAAAGATTCCGCAAGGCGAAATCATCTCAATTGGCGTTTCAATACAGAAGATGCTGTCAACGAATGCAGCGCCGCTATTTTCGCACTGCCATCCTATCCATAAAAGGAAATTTCGTCCAGCATTTCCTTTTTTATGATAAATTTAATCAATAATAGCTATTTATTATTGAAAACATTTGCAAAATATGGTATTATTTAGGTATGGAAAATTTTGAATTTTTAATATATACATGGTAGAGCTACAGGCAAAGGTATCGTACCGATACACAAATATAGGGAGGGATTATTATGAAGGCCACTGGAATTGTCAGGAAAATGGATGAACTCGGACGTGTTGTCATCCCCATTGAACTTCGCCGCACCCTGGATATTGCCGAGAGATCCGCACTGGAAATCTTTACCGATGATGACCGCATCATCCTGCGCAAATACGAACCGAGTAACTCCTGTGTCTTCTGCGGGAGTACAGGAGATGTCGCCTCCTTCAAGGGAAAGAACATCTGTAAGAAATGCCTGAAGGATATGAAAAAAGTGAAATAGAGCTAAAAAGCAAGCGCTGCCAAGCTTCGGCAGCGCTTTTTCTGTGTCTGTCAGACACTTTCCTTCTATATAATATCCCGAACCGTACATACCGTCTCCAGCACCACCGGCGTGCTTCAGGCATCGTCCCCCGCGAGACAGGCCTGATAGACATCCCGCCGGCTCATTCCCAGGCGCTGCGCAGCCTCACGCATCGCGGCCTTACGATCCAGTCCATCGGCCACCAGCCGGGCGACGAGTGCCGCGGGGCCAAGCCCCGCATAGACGTCCGGTGCCGCCTGCTGACAGCCATCATTTCCCGCCACCAGCAGCACGAACTCACCGCGCGGCTCCTGCACAGAAAAATAGTCCTGCAGCTCCTGAAGCGTGCCCCGACGGAATTCCTCGAACTTCTTCGTGAGCTCACGCGCCGCCACCGCCTTACGTCCCGCGCCAAGAGCCGCCGCCAGTTCCGCCAGCGTAGCGCGCAGGTGATGCGGTGCCTCATAGAAAAGCAGCGTCTCGCTATGCTCCTTCACGCGTTCCAGTGTCTCCCGGCGCTTTTTCGTTGTACGCGGCAAAAAACCCACAAAGGTAAACACCGTCGTATCGAGCCCCGAGCAGATCAGCGCCGACAGCGCCGCGTTGGCACCAGGCAGCGGCGTGACGCGGATGCCCGCCGCAATCGCAAGCCCGGCCAGATGGCTGCCCGGATCAGCGATGCCCGGCAGTCCCGCGTCACTTACACAGACGAGGTCGCCGCCCCCCTGCAGATAGGCAATGAGTTCCGGCCCCTTCGTGAGTTTATTGTGCTCATGGTAGCTCGTCAGCGGCGTATGGATATCGTAGTGAGCCAGCAGCTTGCGCGTATGGCGGGTATCCTCCGCCGCAATCAGTCCCACCTCACCCAGGATGCGTACCGAGCGGTAGGTCATATCCTCCAGATTGCCGATAGGCGTCGCTGAAAGATACAGCGTCCCCGGCACAGTCATTGTCTCATTCATAATACTTCAATACTTCCTCCGTATAGCTTCCATCTGCGGCATGCACGATGAGCGGCCGGCTGACCTTGAGCCCGCCCGGCGCCGCTCCCACAACAGCTTCGATGAGCACCATATTAGGGTCCCGGTCCGGCTTGGGCTGCACAAAGCAGACCCGCTTCGCCTCAAGCTGATTTTCATGCAGCGCGACGAGGATCTCCCCGAGCCGCTCCGGCAGATGAACCATCGCGAGCCGCCCGCGAAATTTCAGCGCGTAGCGTGCCGCCCACACCACATCCGCCAGCGTCGCCGTCACCTCATGGCGCGCCCGCGCGACTCCGTGCAGCGCATTCTGCTGGCCGTGATTCACCGGCCGGTAGGGCGGATTCACCAGAACGAGATCGAAGCTCTCCGGCGCGTATAGTTCGCGGATCTCGCGGTAGTCGCCCCGGCGCACTGTGATCTTCTCCTCCAGGCCATTCAGGCGCATATTGCGCGCCGCGAGTTCAGCCATGACCGGATTGATCTCCACCGCCTGTATCTCCCTGACTTCATCGGCAATGAGCAGCGGCATGACCCCCGTTCCCGTTCCCAGGTCCAGCACCCGGAAGCTTTTCTTGTAGTTAGGAAAATGAGCGAGCAGAACCGCATCCAGGGAGAAGCAGAACTCTGCCTCATTCTGAATGATTTTCCGCCCGCTCTTCACGAGATCGTCCAGACGCTCATTCGCCTGCAGTTCAATGTTCATCATCTTTCTCAATGACATCCTCCCAGGATGCCACGATGGTCTTGCTGTTGTCCAAAAGAATCGTCGCGGTGCGGCGCTGCTGGTTCAGAGAAATGACCTTTCCCTCACCCTCGACCGACACCACCCGGCTGCCCTGCTTCGGCGGCTGGATCTTCGCCTTCTTGTGGCAATGTCCGCAGTAGCAGTCATTCTCGTACTTCAGGCAGCACATAAGGCGCCCGCAGATCCCCGAGATCTTCGTCGGGTTCAGTGAGAGATTCTGCTCCTTGGCCATGCGTATCGACACAGGCTCAAAATCGCCCAGGAAGGTTGCACAGCACAGCGGGCGCCCACAGCAGCCAATGCCGCCCATGAGCTTCGCCTCATCGCGCACGCCGATCTGCCGCAGCTCGATACGCGTGCGGAATACCGCCGCCAGGTCCTTGACCAGCTCGCGGAAATCAATACGGCCATCCGCCGTAAAATAGAAAATGATCTTGTTCACATCAAAGGTGTATTCCACCTCGACCAGCTTCATCGGCAGCTTGTGCGCAGCAATCTTCTTCTCACAGATGCGGAACGCATCCTTTTCCTTGCGCTCATTCTCCACCACCTTGGCCCGGTCAGCCTTCGTCGCCTTGCGCTGCACCGTCTTGAGCGGCAGCACGACCGCTGAGTCCTCTACATCACGGGGACCGATGACAATCAGGCCATACTCGACGCCCCGGGATGTCTCAACAATGACATCATCATCCTGGGCAAGCTTCAGACTCCCCGGACTGAAATAATATATCTTACCCGCCTGCTTGAAGCGGACGCCTACTACATTCTGCACCTTTTTTCCTCCAATATATCAGGAATCAGCGATTCCTTCATTTCAAATCACGGAGCTGTATCAAAAAGCTCTCCATTAAAAGTCGTACATTTGCGTTGGACTCCAGCCGCTTCTGCAGGCCTCGCAGCAGCCGCAGCATCTGAAAAACGCTTTGCTCCGGCAACATCGGCAAAAGCGCCGCGAGCTTCCCGGCCAGATCCTGATGATAGAGCTGGCTGCCGCCGCTATAGAGCACCAGCAGATCACGCAGCAGCATGGAAAGATACATGCACCAGTCCGCGAGCTTCTCACGCGGCAGCTCACTGAGTGCCCGGCTCCGCTGCCAGAGCTTCTCCATATCCATAGAGCCCAGCTCCGCGAGCAATGCTGCCGCATCCGCCCGCAGTTCCAGCCCGCCATCGGCATAGAGCTCAAGGGCCCTTCCCAGACTGCCATCCGACAGCGAGGCCAGTACCGCAGCCTGCTCTGCAGGAATGCCATGTTCCGGCAGCGCTTCCGCAAGTGCCGCCACCGGCAGCATGCCAAACTCCACCCGCATGCAGCGCGAGCGGATCGTGTCCAGCAGCGCCGCAGGTGTACTCGTCACAAGTACAAAGCACATCTGTCCGGCCGGCTCCTCGATGGTCTTGAGCAGACTGTTGGCTGCGGCCTCATTCATGAGCTCCGCCTGATCGATGATGACGACCCGGCGCGCCGCAAGCTGCGGTGCCCAGGAAATCCTGGTCTGCAGCTCACGGATCTGTTCGATACGAATGCTTTTGGCCGCCTTGCCCTTGCTCTCCGGCTCCACCAGATAAAAATCCGGATGCGTACCGGCCTGCAGGGCTGTACAGGAAGCACAATGCCCGCAGGGTGCGTCCGCCACGGCCTCCATACAAAGGAGCGCCGCTGCCAGGGACAGCGCCGTGCGCTTTTTGCCTATGCCCTCTGCCCCACAGAACAGCAGTGCATGCGGCATGCGCTGCTCCTGCCAGAGACGACGCAGATGCGCAATATTCTTTTCATGCCCCAGAATGGTATCCCAGCGGATATCCATCACATATACAGATCGACAAGCATGCCGCGGATCGCATCATGGCTCGCCACGACATCGAGCTGCTCCGACTGGCCCAGACGAATCTTTTCCGCCATGCCCTCGAGCTCCTTATCGATTTTCCTTACCGTCGTATATACCTTCTGCCGTCCCAGGCGATCCCAGCCGGCCTGACTGTGCAGGGAATACATCTGCGATACCGCCTCACTCACAAAGGACTTGACGAGATTCCGATACTCCTTCAGCTCATCATAGGTCGGTGTTTTCGTGAGCCGGGCGCCCTGCTCATCGATTTTCTTCAGCATCTCCTGCAGCTGTTCCCGGGACATGCTCCCCTGCTGGTCGGACAAAGCGGAGGAAAAATCGGCTTCCACAGACGGCGTGCGGTTGCTGGCCTCATGCCCCAGCGTGGGCAGAGAACGCTGCGCGCTCATCACATCTATTTTCATCGCAGTCACCCTTTACTCTTCCTATATAAATATAAAATCAAAGCATCCAGCAGTCAGGCACAAAAACCTCATCCGCTGTCATTTCTCGACTATATCATAAATTATAACACTATTGCTCCGTATTCCGCAATGCGGAATCACTCCGCATCAGTGTTTCCCACAAAGGTAACTTCGCGCCGCAACGAGGCTGAGGAAAAAGAAAGCATTTCCCTGCCTGCCCAAAGACATAGACGGCGATTTTTTTTACGCAGAGAATTGTATACTTCCTATAACTTTGTTATAATAGTATCGTCAGTGCAGACATCTCATGGGGACTTCCATGAGATTATTTTGTTTATTCGTAAGAAATGGAGTGAATGTATCATGTATGGAAATGAATCGGATGCGGTGCTCGACGCCCAGGAGAGCCCGGAATCCAACGAGAAGCTCAAGCGCAGTCTCAAGACACGGCACATGAATATGATTGCCATCGGCGGCGCTCTCGGCACCGGCCTGTTCCTGGCCAGTGGAGCTTCCATCAGCACGGCCGGACCTGGCGGTGCACTCGCAGCCTACGCAATCATTGGTGTCATGGTCTACTTTATCATGACCAGTCTCGGTGAAATGGCTACCTATCTGCCGGTTTCCGGCTCCTTCGGTACCTACGCCACCCGTTACGTCGACCCGGCCTTGGGCTTTGCCATCGGCTGGAACTACTGGCTCAACTGGGCCATCACGCTGGCCGTCGAAGTCGTGGCCGGTGCACTCGTAATGAAATTCTGGTTCCCGGACACACCGGCTATTCTATGGAGTGCAATCTTCATCCTGATTCTCTTTACATTGAACTATCTCTCCACCCGTGCCTACGGCGAGAGTGAATACGTCTTTGCGAGCATCAAGGTAGCCATGGTCTTGATCTTCCTCATCATCGGCACCCTGCTCATTTTCGGCGTCATCGGTGACGGCTCCCCCGGCTTCACGAACTGGACCCGCGACGATGCCCCGTTTGTCGGCGGCTTCAATTCCATCATCGGCATCTTCATGATCGCAGCCTTCTCCTTCCAGGGAACGGAACTCGTCGGCATTGCGGCCGGCGAAAGCGAGAACCCGCGCAAGAACGTACCAAAGGCCATCAATAATGTCTTTTGGCGCATTCTGCTCTTTTACATCGGCACGATGATCGTCATCGGCTTCCTGCTTCCTTATACGGATGACAACCTGCTGAAAACAGGCGTCGAAAGCGTTGCTGTGAGCCCGTTCACGCTCGCACTGCATCGCACCGGCTTCACGGCCGCAGCCTCGCTCATGAACTTCGTCATCCTCACGGCTGTGCTGTCCTGCGGCAACTCGGGACTCTACGCCTCTACCCGCATGCTCTACGCCATGGCTGAAGAGGGCAAGGCGCCGAAATGCTTTGCAAAGGTCAATAAACGCGGCGTTCCGCTCAACGCACTGCTCATCACGACTGCTTTTGGACTGCTGGCCTTTTTGACCTCCCTCATCGGTGAGGGCACAGCCTATACCTGGCTGCTGAACCTCTCCGGCATGACCGGCTTCGTGGTATGGCTCGGCATCGCCATCTGCCACTATCGCTTCCGCCGGGCCTTCAAGGCGCAGGGCAAGGACCCGAAGGAACTCATCTACCGCGCCGCCTGCTTCCCCTTTGGCGTATTCCTTGCACTGATC
This sequence comes from uncultured Selenomonadaceae bacterium, assembly GCA_964520975.1. Classification (GTDB taxonomy): domain Bacteria; phylum Bacillota; class Negativicutes; order Selenomonadales; family Selenomonadaceae; genus CAZFPA01. The sequence continues at coordinate 16,713 of CAZFPA010000044.1, forward strand.
CTCTGCATCATCGTCATCCTCGGACAGAACTACGGTGCCTTCACCGGCAGTGAGATCGACTGGAACGGTGCCATCGCAACCTATATCGGCATTCCGATCATCATGGTATTTTACTTCTGGTATAAATGGAAACATCACACCAAGCTCATCCCGCTGAAGGAAATTGACCTTTCGCGGCCGGCTTATAAAAACGAAGAAGAATAAGTCATAGAATTTCTA
>CAZFPA010000045.1:0-16825 GCA_964520975.1 uncultured Selenomonadaceae bacterium
CTCTAATTCATTATTATGCCATATATTTTTAAAAAATCAATATGTTTTTATTAATTATTTAAAGAATATGCTGGTTATTTCCTTCGCTCAGAAAAAATTTCAAGGTTTCAGCAGACATCGACCGTCATTTTTGCGGATTGCAACGTCATGCTGCAGGATTTCCCGCAAGCGGTAATCGAGTTTCCGTCCCGCATTATGTCCCCATTCCAGCATCCCTTTTCCCTGAACTGCGATTTTCTGCTATAATACATAAGTACGGACAGACATTCCTGCCTGTCCTTCCCATGAAGGAGTGAATGTATTGCTTATTGGAAATATCATCAGCGGTCCGCTGGCCGAACAATTGGAAACCGTAAAGGAAGAAAAGAAGAACCCCCTGCGGGAAAAGACCATCGAGTCCATCAAGGCCTCCTCCGTACTTTTTCAGGGGAGCCGCAAGAAATCCGTACCGCAAAAGTTCTTTACCGCTTTCCAGCAGCTCTATGAGGCCTATCAGCCAGCGATCCGTCAGCTGCAGGAAATGGAGGGCTTCGCGCTCCCCATCGACCTCGCCTATCGCATCCACAAGAGCAAGAAACATCACGGCTATTTCCATACCTTTCCGGATGGCCGTTTCATCTATTATCACCGGCGGAACAGCAAGCTCCGCATCAGCCTTTACCACGACTACGGAAAAGATATGGACCTTTTCCGCATCACCCTGGCGCTCAAGGAGCGTCCGGCTGTCGACACGCCGGTCAAATACGAAACCTATACCATCCCGGCCAACGATGATCTGCGCGCCTTTTTCAGGCAATGCGAACAGCGTCGCCAACAGCAGCTCGCCAGCCGGGAGCATCGCGAATACCTCGCCCCTGTCCATAGCTCCTTCGTGGCGTTTGACCTTGAACGGACCAGCCGGATGAAGGATGAACCCCCCGAGGCCGATAAAATCATCGAGATTGGCGCCGTGCGGGTCACCGAGGGAAAAATCACTGACAGCTTCGAACAGCTGGTGAATCCCCATCGGAGCATCATGAGCCGGGCGGCTAAAATCACCGGTATCAAAAATTCAATGCTCAAGGGACAGCCGGATATCGAAGAGGCCTTGGACCGCTTCCTTCGTTTCATCGACGACAGCGTTCTCATCGGACACAGCATTGATGACAACGACCTGCCGCCCATCCGCCAGCTCACAAAAAAATTTGGCATTCCCTTCCGCAACCGTCATTACGATACGCTGCGGCTGGCCGAGATTCTGACACCGTCCTGCGGCTTCGAGCATCTCAACCTGGAATATCTGTCCCAAAAGCTCGGTGTAGAACCCGAACGGGTACATCGCGCCAAGGACGACGCCGAAACCACCGCACTCGTCTATCTGAAGCTCCGCGAACTATATTACGCCGCAAATAAAAAAGCTCCGGTCACAAAGTGATCGGAGTTTTCCTTTTGTCGCTCAGCTCAGCCCTCAGCCAGGGCCTGGCGCAATGCGGCCTTCATGACGTTGATATCCGCCGGCTGACCGGTCCAGAGCGCAAACGCTGCCGCGCCCTGCCCGGCCAGCATGCCTTCGCCGTTCAGGGTTGGATTGCCATTTTCTGCGGCCTGCCGCAGGAACTTCGTCTGCCCAGGCGTGTAAATGATATCATAAACAAACGCCTTCGCCGCTACGTGCCGCCAATCCACAGGCGGCGCCGCATCCACCTTCGGATACATACCCAGCGGCGTCGTATTGACCAAAAGCCCGGCCTGCTCCAGGGCCTGCGTAAACTCAGCCTGCTGCCAATCGAAAAGCTGCATGGGAATAAATTCGCCAAATTCTTCTGCCAGCGGCCGGGCCTTTTCGACGTTGCGGACACCGATAGAGATACTGGACACCTTTTCCTTGATAAGACCCCATAGCACTGCCCGGGCTGCCCCCCCGGCTCCGAGCACGACAGCCCGCTGCCCTGCCGGAGCAAAGCCCCTGGCCTTCATCGCATCGATGAACCCCAGCACATCTGTATTGTAGCCGCAAAGCCGGCCGCCCTCGTTCACCACCGTATTGACGGCACCGATCCGGCGGGCATCCTCATCAATACGGTCCAAATACTCCATAATGGCCGTCTTATGCGGAATTGTGACATTCACACCCCGAAAGCCCAGGCTCCGCAGTCCACGGACCGCATCAGCCAGTGCCGCCGGCTCCACCGGCAGCGCGATGTAGGCATAGTCCAATCCCGCCGCAGCCAGCGCTGCATTATGCAGTGCCGGCGAAAGAGAATGGGCAATCGGCCAGCCCATAACCCCAAGATTTTTTGTCTTTCCTGTAAACATAAAACCAGCCCCTCAATTCATCCTTATGTATTGGCCCGAAAGGGAATACGTTCCAGCTCCAGCAACCGGATTTTTTTATCCAGGCCGCTGCTGTAGCCCGTAAGCCGCCCGTCCTTCCCCAGCACCCGATGGCAGGGAACAAGAATCGGTAACGGATTGCGCCCCACCGCGCCTCCCACAGCCCGCGCTGACGATCCCCGTCCTCGCCCTGCCGACAACCGCGCCGCAATATCCCCATAACAGACCGACTGTCCGTAGGGTATATCGAGCAGCAGCTGCCAGACGGTCTGCTGAAAGGGCGTTCCCCGCAGCGAAAGCGGCGGACACTTTCCCGGCACACAACCGGAAAAATATTGCTCCAGCCAGCGTTGACCGGCTGCCAGAACCGGCGGCACCACCGGACTGTCCACCAGATTTTCCGGCCGCTCCTCCGGAAAGTAAAGCGCACTGAGCCCCTGCTCATCCTGACTGACGAGCGTCAGTCGCCCCATCGGCGAAGCATAGCTGGAGACATAGGCCTGCCCCGCTGCCAGCGCTGAACCCTCCGCCGGTATTTCCCTATAGCAAATTTCTGTTTTCACGGTCCGCCCCTTTCTGCCTTTCCTGCTACTCTGGCTGCAGGCCGATATCATTGCGAAGCTGTACCGCCTCGGCAATATGCTGTTCTTCAATTCCCCGGCTGCCAGCCAGATCAGCAATGGTACGGGAAACCTTGATGATGCGGTCATACGAACGGGCTGACAGGCTTTTCTGCTGAAACACCTGTGCCAGAAGCCGCTGTGCGCCCTCCGTAAGCGGACAGGTACGCCGCAGCATAGCATGGTTCATCTGCGCATTGCAGAAAATATGATATTTTTCCAGCCGTTTGAGCTGGATATCACGTGCTGCACTCACCCGCTCGCGAATGCAGGCCGAGGATTCCGCCTTCTCTTTGGCAACAAGCTCCTGATACGCTACCCGCGGTACCCGGATATGGATATCGATACGATCCAGCAGCGGCCCGGAAATCTTGCGCGTGTAGTGGCGGATTTCATTCGGCGTGCAGGTACACTCCTGCTGCGAATCCCCCTGATATCCGCACGGACAGGGATTCATTGCCGCAATGAGCACAAAGGAGGCGGGGAACGTCAGTGATGCATGCACCCGGGACACCGTCACCATGGAGTCCTCCAGTGGCTGCCGCAGCGCCTCCAGGGAAGACTTGCCAAACTCCGGCAGCTCATCGAGAAAAAGCACGCCATGATGGCTCAGCGTAACTTCCCCGGGGCGCGGCATACTGCCGCCGCCAATCATGGCTGCGGCTGAGGTTGTGTGGTGCGGACTGCGAAAGGGACGCTGCTCCATGAGGCCCGCATTATCACGTAAAAGTCCCGCGATACTGTAGATCTTCGTGACCTCCAGCGCCTCCCGCGGCGTCATCGCCGGCAGAATTGACGGCATGCGGCGGGCCAGCATGGTCTTTCCTGAACCGGGCGCCCCGATGAGTAAAAGATTGTGTCCGCCCGCAGCCGCAATCTCAAACGCCCTTTTCGCCAGGAACTGCCCCTGCACATCCGCGAAATCATCGCGCTCCGAGACATCCGGCTGTACAACCGCAGTTTTTTCCGCCGGGCGGCACTCCTTTCGCCCGTTCAGGAACTCAATGATCCGGGACAGGCTCGGCAGCGCGTATACCCGGATTCCTTCTACCAGCAAGGCTTCGTTGGCATTATCCGGAGCCGTGAACAGCGTCGAAAAGCCACGCCGTTTCGCCTGGATTGCCATGGGCAGAATCCCATGGATACCGCGCAGCTCCCCCTCCAGGGACAGCTCTGCGGCAAACAGGCAGCCATTCAGTGCCGTGGGCGGCACCAGTCCATAGGCCGCCAACAGTGCTATAGCCATGGGAAGATCCAGCCCGGAGCTGTCCTTGCGGATATCCGCCGGAGCCAGGTTGATGGTCACATGACCGGCCGGAATCCGAATGCCGGCGTTTTTGATAGCTGTCCGTACCCGCTCCCGCGATTCCTTCACGGACGGGTCCGGCAGACCTACGAGGTCAAAGCCCGGCAAACCATTGGATACGTCCACTTCCACGTCGATGATCACGCCATCGACCCCCAATGTCGTTGAACCATACGTCTTGGCAAACAAGGATATTCCTCCTCAGCTTTGCTCTCCCTGCCAGCGAGTAAATAAATGATGCTCAACCCCCAGGGAATCGCATATTTTTCCTACAAGCATATCCACAATGTCCGCTACGCTCTCCGGCCGATGATAGAAAGCCGGACAGGCAGGCAGTACCTTTACGCCGAGCCGTGCCAGCTTCAAAAGATTTTCCAAATGGATTGCGTGCATAGGTGTCTCCCGCGGAACCAGCAGCAGCGGCCGCCCTTCCTTCAGGGCCACATCCGCAGCCCGCGTGAGCAGATTATCTGAGATTCCGCCGGCAATACAGGCAGCCGTCTTCATAGAGCAGGGCACTACGACCATTGCATCCATGAGAAACGACCCGCTGGCAATCGCTGCCCCGATATCGGCCACATCGTACAGCACATCAACCCGCTCCGCCAAGGCCGCCCGATCCACACCGCATTCATAGGCCAGCACCCGCCAGCCGCTGTCCGTGACAACCGCATGGAGCTCATGCCCGCCCTGCCGCAGTACCTCAAGGAGACGCAGCGCATAGATGCTGCCGCTGGCTCCGGTAATTCCTATGGTAATCTTCATTTCTATCTCCCTTGTATCTCAAACGCATTTTCCAGCTGCTGTACCGACCAGCTGCCCGCCGGGGTGCAATAGACTTCGATGACATCAAACCGACAGGCGGGTGGCTGCTGCTTTCCCTGCAGATACCATGCAGCGGCGCGGATGATGCGCTGCTGCTTCTGCCAGCCCACCGCTGCTGCCGGACGCCCAAAGCGCAGGGAGCGGCGTGTCTTGACCTCAACAAAGACCAGCACGCCTTCCTTGCGGGCAATGATGTCGATTTCGCCGACAGGCACCCGGAAATTCCGCTCGCAGATGGCATAGCCCTTCCGCTGCAGATATTCCGCCGCAGCCTGTTCGCCCCGGTCGCCAAGCACCTTCGTTCCCAAAGCCTCCGCCCCGCTTTCCAGCTTTTATTTCTAGAGCCGCGGCCCTTTTTCCTTCGGCTCCTTGCGCTTATCGATGCGATATACATAGGCAAGCACCTCAGCCACCGTTGTATAGAGCTCCGTAGGGATTTCCTTATCGAGCTCCAGCGCCATGAGCATGTTCACCAGCGATTTGTTCTGGTAGACCGGAATCGCATTCTTCTGAGCGGCCGCCAAAATATTTTCCGCCACATGGCCGCGCCCCTTGGCGACCATCTTCGGTGCCACATTCTGCTCCGGATCATATTTCAGGGCTACGGCCTTTTTTTCCGCCAAAGAATCGGTTTCCGGCTCTGCCTGCAGGTCCTTTCTGTCCTTTATCATAAACGGCCTCCTGCTGCTCCGACCTTAAGATCCGTAAGCTCCAACGGCGACTCCTGCAGCGTCTCCTTGAGCTCCGGCACGTATGCCTGAAAATCCTGTACGGCGGAGGGATCAGAAAAGAAAACCCGCAGATTCAGCTTCTGATTTTCATACAGCCGACAGGTGAGCTCGACCGCGCCAATGTTCTCCGTGAGCACGCAAAGCCGCAGCCACGTTTCCTTCTGCGGCTCACCGCCTTCCTCCGGCTGCTTCTCCTCATCGTAGACATGGATATAGGCCGGCAGACTTTTACCGCTATCCCCCATGTAGAGAGGCATCATAAAGCTCATCGAACGCTGCCCTTCTACCTGGGAATTCTCTCCGCCCATCGAATGCTTGATGGATGAAGTGAATTCAGCCAGCCGCTTACCTGCGGTCTTCAGTTCCCGGCTCTTGAGCTCCTGCAGGGTTGTGAGCTCACAGAGCTGCATGAACGCCCACAGCTTTGGCAGGCCATCCATCTGCGGCTGATTGGCCGCCTGCTGGACAGCCGCTGGCATATTGTGCTGACAAAGGCGCAGCAGGAGCTGGAGCTGTTTGGCATCCTTTTCCGTCAGCTGCCCCTGCGTTCCATTGACAAAATTCTGCAACAGGGTGGCATCCTTTTCCGTCAGCGAAGCATCCTTCAGCAGCAGCGAGGCCAGACTCTTCATCACGTCCATCGTCTGTGACGTATTCTGCAAGGGAACCTCGGCGGCCTGCTGGCTGCCCGGCGCAGCAGACGAAGGCTGCCCTGCCGCCGGCTGATTGACCGGCTGCTCTGGAGCCTGGGCCGTGGCCCGTGCCGCATTGGCCTGCGCGGCCGGATTACCGGCCGTGGTCGTTCCCGGTGCAGCAGACTCCGCCTGCGCCGCTGTATTCGCAGTAGTGGCAGTATTTGTATTTGCTGTATTTGCTGTATTCGCGCCATTCGTCGCATTGCTGCCAGTGCCGGACTGTCCCGGCGCGGCTGCCTGCGGCTGGCCGGCTGTATTCGGAGCAGCCGCCTGCTTCCCAGCGGCCGCCATCGTCTCAGCCGTATTCCCCGACTGCCCGCCTGGTACCGCCTGCCCGGCAGGCCTCTCAGCGGTCTGACCGCCAGCCGGTGTCTGCCCGGCCGCGGCCGACTGACCGGTCGTCGGCTGCGACGCGTTCCCGGTAGCTGCGTTCCCGGTGGCTGCCGGTGACGAACTGCCAGCAGTTCCGGCCGGCTGTCCAGCCTGTGATGTGCTGCCTGTCGACTGCGCTGTATTGCCCGCGGTTTCCGAGGCGGCATTGCCCGTCGGCAGTCCCGTATTGGCCGCCATATTTGCCGTTGTTCCCTTTCCCTGTGCAGCCGCCGACGACTCTGATCCGGCCGTGCCGGCAGCACTGCTCCCGGCTGCCGCCGGCATGAAGTACTGCATGAGCTGCTTTAAAAATCCCAGTGACTCAGACTGCGTGGAATTCAATGAAGTCCCCGCTCCGGCACTGCCGGCCATCTGCCCCATAAGAAGCTGCAGTGCCGCCGGCAGATCCTCAGCGGATTTCGTATCCAGCAGCTGAAAGGCCAGTTTATTGAGGAGTACGGGCTCCAGCGAATTTCCATCTCCCGCATAACTCTTGATATTCTGCAACAATGCCTGCAGGGAATCGCTGAGCTCTCCCATTGCACCGTTTTCCGACAGTGTCCCCATCTGCGACAAAAGACGGGAAAGCGTCGTGAGCTGCTCCATGGAAAAGCGCTGGCTCTCCATAGTGCTCCCGAGCCCCTCAGCCAGCGTAGCGTCCAGCGAAAAAGCGCTGGACAGCACATTCTGCACCAGCTTCTGTACCTGCTGTGGAATCTCTTCCGCTGTCATATTTTCATTTGTAGAAATCTTGGCGAGGACTCCCGCCATATCCGCAATCGAATTCCGAATGGTTACATTGGTCTGCGGTGCAAACGGCGAGCTTGACGAACCGCCGTCACGCCGGGTGACCGCACCTGTATTGCCTGCGGACTGCGGCCGTTGCAGCGGCTTGACCGCAGGCATTGAAGCCGCATTGGCCTCCATTGCCATAGAAAATCACCTCCGTGCTGTATCTGTCACCAGAGAATGCACTGGCTCAAAGGACCGCCGATGAATCGGGCAGGGCCCGTATTCCCGCAGTGCAGCAACGTGCTGCGCCGTCCCATAGCCTTTGTGCTGTGCAAAGCCATACTGTGGATAGAGCTTGTCGTATTCATCCATGAGACGGTCCCTTCTGACCTTGGCGACGATAGAGGCCGCCGCGATCGATGCGGATTTCGCATCCCCCTTGATCATCGAAAGCGACGGCATCGGCAGCCGATCGAGGTGTACAGCATCAATGAGAACCTGCTGCGGCTGCGGGTCCAGCGCAAATACCGCGTCGTACATGCCATTGATCGTCGCCTGATAGATATTGATACGATCAATGGTTTTCTCATCGACGAATACATGCTGCACAGCCACCGCTTTTGCAAGAATCTCCTCGTAGAGCTCATCGCGAACCTTGGCCGACAGCTTTTTCGAATCATTGATTTTAGGAAGGAACAGCCCCATCGGCAGAATCACCGCTGCCACCGAAACCGGCCCGGCCAACGGTCCCCGCCCCGCCTCATCCACACCGGCAACGAGCGATGCGCCCCGGTCACGGGCCTGATACTCATAGGTATACAAAGCCTCGACCCGCTGGCGTTCTGCCTGCTGACGCTCCCAGCGCCGTACAATCCGCCCGACCGCGGCCCGGGAATCCTCCCGGCAAGCCGCCAAAAGATCGGGTGTCACAGGTCCGTCAGCAAAAAGCTTCTCTATTCCTTTTATCGTCATGTCCTGTATTTCCATTAAATTTCACCTGCTGCCGGCGTATCCAGACTCACCAGCCCGAGCTTTCCTGCCCGGAACTCATTCATCACGATATGCTGCGCCTTTTCCATATCAATGATGCCACCCTTGAGCAGGCAGCCCCGCTTACGGCCGATTGCCTCCAGCAGTTCACGTGGTTCCTCCGGCAGTTCCTCCTTGAGTTTATACCGCTCCCGTATACGTTCCGGGTATTCGCGGCGCATCGTATCCAGAAACACCTCGACGACCTTTTCCATATCATAGGATTCATCGCTGATTGCTCCGGTAAACGCAAGCTTCAGGCCAACGGTCATATCCTCGAATTTCGGCCACAATATACCCGGTGTATCCAGCAGATCGAGGCTGCTGCCGATCTTGATCCACTGCTTGGCCCGCGTGACCCCAGGCTTGTCCGCCGCCTTGGCCTTGACTGCTCCCGCCAGGCGATTAATCAGCGAGGACTTGCCGACATTCGGAATTCCGAGGATCATCACCCGTGCCGCCCGGGCCTTCGCCCCATGGCTTACAAATTTTTCAGTTTTCGCCCGTGCCAGATCCTCCGTCTGACGCACGAGCTGCTTCATGCCCTTGCCGGACATGGAATCAATGGCGACTGCGGGGATTCCGGCCGCCCGGAAATGCTCCAGCCAGCGCTTCGTAACCGCCGCATCCGCTAGATCTGACTTGTTCAGCGCCACGAGGCGCGGTTTGCCCGCGGTAAGCTCCTGCAGCATAGGATTCGCACTGCTGTAGGGAATCCGGGCATCCAGCAGCTCAATGACCACATCCACAAGCTTCAGGTTTTCCGTTATGATACGACGGGCCTTGACCATGTGGCCTGGGAACCAGTTCAGAGTTGGCAGTTCATTTTTATCGATATCAATCATTATATGTAAATTCCTCCATTTTTTGTAAGACACCTTTCATGGAACACTGTTTAAATATATTCGACGCCTTTTAATAATTCCCTTTAAACGGGACTTCCAGCTATTTCCCAATACACAACCCGGAAAATATGCTATAATATGTTATTAATATACTATGAATCAAGGAAAAAGGATGTGGATATTTCTTGGATAATCCCAAGGCGGGCCTATTGCTCGTAATGATTTTGTTTTTTATTTTGGCCGACGGCTTCTTTGCTCTCGCAGAAACAGCCCTGACCGAAAGCCATAAAAGCCGGCTGGAAAAGCTGGCGGATGATGGCAATGCCGACGCGGAAAATGCCCTGCACCTCATGGAGGCACCAGAAAAGATTCTGTCCGTCGTCCAGATTGGCATCACCTTCATGAGCATTCTGCTCGGCAGCTGTGCCGGAGCTCTCGCGGCTCCCCGCGCCGCGGAGCTGCTCTCCTTCCTTCCCTTTGCTGACAGCATCGCACTGGCCGGCAGCATTATCATCATCACCTATCTCACACTGCTGTTCAGTGAGTTCCTGCCCAAGCGCATTGCGCTGCAGAATCCGGAAAAATTCCTCATGCGCTCCCAGTACACGCTGCAGCGCCTGGAGCTTTTGACCCGCCCGTTCGTGGCAATGCTGTCAAGCTCTGCCAACCTGGTGCTGCTCATGATCGGCGTCAATCCGCAGGTAGACGATGCCGTTACCGAGGATGAGGTCAAAGACCTCATCGAACAGGGAACCGAGGAAGGCACCTTTGAGAAAACCGAACAGGACATGGTTGACCGCATCTTCCATCTCAGCGATCAGACGGCCTATGCACTCATGACACCGCGAACCCAGATGTTCTGGCTGGACCTCGAGGATGATCTCGCACACAACCTGCAGCTCGTCAAGGCCAATCCGGATACCGTCTTCCCCGTAGGCCGCGACAGCCTCGATGATTTCTGCGGCATCCTCTATGCCAAGGATCTGCTGAATGCCGCGATTTCCAATGAATCCATGGATCTTGCCGCCTATATCCGCAAGCCCATGTTCATTCCCCGCTCCATGGAATCCTTCCGCGTACTCGAGAAGTTCCGCGAAACAGGCATCCATGAGTGCATCGTACTTGATGAATACGGCGGCGTCATCGGCTTTTTGACGCTGGGAGACATCATCGGCGAGATCATCGGTGATACCGTAAGCAGCAGCGAACCTGACCCGATCCAGATCACGCCACGCGATGAAAATTCCTGGTATATCGACGGGCTCTATTCCATCGATGACTTCAAGGAAAAATTTGATATCGATGAACTGCCGGATGAGGAGCATGACCAGTATCAGACGATGGGCGGCTTCCTCACCTCGTATTTTGGCTATATCCCAAAGACAGCGGAAAAATGCAGCTGGAACAATTTCACCTTTGAAATCGTGGACATGGACCGCGCCCGCATCGACAAGATCCTGGTAACCCGTACCAGTGAACCAGCCGAAGCGTCAGCCCCGACTCCCGAAAACGAGCACTGACCAAAACAAAACAAACGCCCTGGCCGGCTTCCACTACCGAAGCCTTCCAGGGCGTTATTTTTCTCTCGCACACCGCCTGAAGAAACAGCGGCAAGTTTCGTACGAGTCAGATTTTCCGGATTCATTTCTTGTGCCGGGGATTTTGCGCCACGACCTTGACCGCCTTGGCAATCTCCTGAATGATCATTGCACCCTCCTGGCTGTCATAGGCATCCAGCCGCGTATAGATATCGCCCATATTCGAATTTACGTAACGGGGCGGCAGGTGATTCAGCGCCAGCACCACAATGTCCCGGCGACATTCATTACATTGACAGCACTCCGGAAATTGCCGCAACACCTCGTCCAAGTGATCCTTCACAAAGGTCTCCATATTGTTTTTGACATCCATAAAAACAGCCCCCTGCCATCCCGTATCATTTTGCTCTATCCATTATAACGCTATTGTTCAAAGTTTCGCAACGCAAAATTATTTTCCATAAAAACCAGTCAAACGCATCGGTTTATTTATGCTGCCAGCGACAGGCCGACTGTTCAATGAGATCGATGATACCAAACAGCAGCAGCCCCATCAGGCTCAGAACCACAATGCCGGAATACATCTCAAGATAATTGACCCGCATCCAGGCATCCATGATAAAATAGCCCATACCGTATTTCGTGCCAAAGGTCTCTGTAAAGAACAGCACCGATATAGCCGTTGCCAGGGCAACCCGGATAGCTGTAATGAATTTAGGCAGCGCCGCCGGCCACAGTACCTCGCGGAAAACAGCCCAAAAGGATGCGCCGAGCGAATAGAGCGGATAGCAGGTCTCCGTCGGAATCGAACGGACGCCATCCCGTACCGCCACCACGACCTGAAAGACGATGATGAGAAAAATCATCAGGATCTTCGAGGCTTCCCCCACCCCGCAGAGCAGCATGAGGATTGGCAGCAGCGCAATCTTCGGTACCGGATACGTGAGATAGACCAGTGGTGCGAGGAATCGGTCCGTCCGCGGAAAATACCCCATGAATACCCCCAGCGGCAAGCCGACAATAACGGCGAGCAAAAGGCCCGCCGCAATGCGCCATAGACTATAGAGCCCATGAATCGCAATATATTTCACAAAGATATCCAAAAGATTTTCCAGCACCAGCACCGGCGACGGCACTATCGGCAAAGCCGTAAAAAACGCGGCGGCCCACCAGACCAGGAAGAGCACCCCGGCCGCGATGGCATACCATACAGTCACGCATTTTCCCATGATTTATCCCAGTCCTTCTTGATCAGATTCCGCAGGCGGAGCCCCATAGCAAAGAATTCCGGCTGCTGACGGATATCACGCCCGCCAAACAGTGGATTTTCAATGATTTCGCTCACGCGCCCGGGATTGGCTGCCAAAATCACAATGCGCTGTCCCAGATAAAGGGCCTCCTCCACGTAATGCGTGACCAGGATTGTCGACACCGCATATTTCTGCCAAAGATCGAGGAATACATCCTGCATCTCCTCACGCGTAATGGCATCAAGCGCGGAAAACGGCTCATCCATGAGCAGCACATCCGGCCGCAGGATAAAAGAGCGGGCCAGCGCCGCCCGCTGCTGCTGTCCGCCACTCAGTTCCCGTGGATAGCGGTTTCCCAAGCCCTCCAGCCCCAACCGGCGCATGACCTCCTGCAGTGCATTGCGGTCAACCGGCTCGGCTGGCTTTTTTATTTTCAGACCCAGACAGATATTGTCATAGACATTTTTCCAGGGAAGCAGCCCGTAGTTCTGCGGCATAAAGCCAATCGTCTGCTCGCGGGGATTGACCGGTTCGCCATTGAGGCGCACCGTCCCGCTGCAGCCCGAAAGGAGTCCGGCCGCAGCCTTCAGCAGAGTAGACTTGCCACAACCGGAGGGACCGATGACCGCACAGGTCCCCCCGGAGGGAACCGTCAGGCTCACATCCGCCAATGCGGTGTACGTTTCCTGCGCCGACGCATAGCGGACAGTCAGATTTTCGATTTCAATCATGGCTGAAAGACATCCACGATCAGATCCTGATACGTATAGGCTGTCTTGATGAGCTGCTTCTGCTGCAGCCAGGCAATGCAGTCTGTAACGTCCTTTTCCTTTGGCAGTGCCGCCTCATGATACTGCGGCAGAACAAGTGCCTCCTTGGCAACAGGCGGGAAGCCGCCCTTGGCAACAACCAGATCCATGTATTCATTGCGGTCCGTCTCATTCAAATAGGCTACAGCCTTATTATACGCACGATAGAACGCAGCCAGCTCGGCCTTTTTATCCGCAACAGTCTTGGCAGTGAACAGCATCACGCCAGGATTGATGCCAAGTGCATCGGAACCGGTAATGTACTTGCAGCCATTGTGCACCGCAATGCTGGCCATCGGTTCCGGCAGCGTAGCGGCTGCCAGCTTCCCGTTCTGCAGCATCTCCAGCCGCGTAGGAATCTGCGGTATCACGACCTTGTTGATGCTCTCGCCGGAAAGCTGCGCCGACGCCAACACCTGATCCGTCACATACTCAATGATCGTATTCTTGGAAACAGCCACATCACGACCCGTGAGATCCTGCACCCGGCTGATATTCTCACCCTTGCCGGCAATGAGCTTATAGCTGCCATCCGTAGAGGAGGTCACCTTCACATCAAAACCGCCGGACTTGGCAAAAGCGACCGCCAGCATATCCGAAACAGCGCCATCCAGATTCCCGCTCTGCAGCGCCGAATCCCGATCCATGGCACTCTTGAACTGCTGAATGTCCACCTTCAGCCCCTCCGCAGCAAAAAAGCCTTTCTCCTGCGCTATGATGATAGGCAGCGAATCCGTATCCGGCATGACGCCGACATGAAGCTCAGTGAGCTCCTTCGGAGCATTGGCCGCCTCCGGCTTGCCGCAGCCGGCACAAAGCACGAGCAAAACTGCCATCCCGATAAAAAACAGTATTTTCTTCATTTCATCCACCTCGAAAGATTAACGTGAAAGCATAGACTTTACAACGCCTACGCCCTCAGAAGCATAGTAGAGAGCCTGATCGATCACATCGGCATGCTCGGAGTACGCCGATGCCGCAGCATCCTTTACCTTGGCCGCCTGCTGCGTGACCTCATGGAGACTGTTCAGCTTGGAATTCACATCATCAAGCGCGGCCTGCGCTTCATCGATGGACTGGCTCACACTGCCGGCAGCAGCCGTTGCCTGCGAACTTTTAGCCGAATTATTGCTGGCCGTCTGCTCACGATCCGCACTCTTTCCCGTCACTTTATTCCAAAGTCTGGTCACCGGAGACGCTGCGGCATCATCCGCTGCCATCTGCTCATTCCGCCCATTCAGCCGGTCCGACTGCGCCTGCAGTTCCCGACGCTTGTCCTCCAGCGCCTTCTTTTCCTTTTCAAGCTCCTGCTTTTGCTGCTGGAGCTGTGTCGTCTGATAGGCCTTATCATTCTCTGCCATCTGCTGCTGATCGTGATAATAGCCTGAAATCATAAAGCCACAGAACAATGCCGCCAAAAAACCGGCTGTCAGCAGCAATGCCCGCTTACGACGCGGCGTCATCTTCTTTTTCTTTGTTTCCGGCGCGGGCTGCTGCCCCGGCCCCGCTGCCAGCGGCGGCAGCTCACGCACGCCCGGTGAGCGCTTGAGTACCTGTGTCTCCTCGGTTACGTTTCCAGCATCTACCCGTGGGATAGGCTGCGTATTCTGTGTCTTATCCATCATTTCATTCTTCATTTTGTTCATCCTTACTTATATCCTTACCTGTTACCATAGCCGCATGCTCCTTCTGCATCGTCTCACAGAGACGGCGCAGCGTCCAAAGCATATTGAACGGAGTCACGACTGCCTTAAAGCGCACCGGCGCAATGCCCGCAGCACGAAAGGCCGCCAGCACAGCATCCAGCCGACGATTTTTGATATTATGAAAAATCATGACCTCATGGGGAAAGGAAAAATCATCCTCCCTGCCCTTCACCAGCGCAAAGCCCTTCATTCCCAAAAGATACCCCACCTTTTGCTGGTAGGCAGCTTCCGGCAAAACCTGGCTGCGGATCTGCAGCCGGTCCAGCACCTCACGGATAGCAGCCAGTTTGCTGCTGTCACTGAATTGGTAAAAAAGCACCCGCTCTTCCTTCTTCATGGACTTGCTTCCCATACCTGACCGATCGCTCCTTTTCCTTATCACATTACCGGACTGCCTGCGGCGAAACAATCTGCCCGCCGCAGCACCAGCAGCCCCGGCCACCGTTATCTTCCGGAATCCGCAATGCCGCGCATCAGCAGATACGTAACCAGCTGGCTCATATCCACATTCTCGGCCTTCATGCGTTCCATGAGCTGCCGATGCAGCGTCTTCGGCAGCCGCACCTGAAGGCTGCCCTCTGCGTCTGCCCCGGCAATGACCGGCACAGCGGCTGGCTGCTCAAGCACCTGCATAGCGGCAGCATTCAAAACCTTTTTCTTCTGCTGCTCCGCTTTGACCTTACGGACCTCAGCCCGTACCTGCTTCTTCTCTTCCCGCTTGAGCGGCTTCTTCTTCGCCTGCGGCTCTGACGGGTAGCAAAGGAACTCATCATACGCGGCCCGCAGATCCTGGCTCGCCTGTTCCGTGCCCACACCGATGACGGTCACTGCGGCATTATTTTTTTTCAGCTCATGCGCAATGCTGATGAAATCTGAATCCGTAGTAATGATGAAAAACCGCTGCACGCCTTCATCCCGCATCATTTCAGCTGTATCGAACAGCGCATAATCCAGTGAATTCTTGCCATCGACCTTGCGGTCAATCTGCCGGAAGGTATATCCCGGACGGCGAATCAGCCGGTTCCAGCGCTTCTGGTTTGGTCTTTTTTCCCAATCGGATACTATAATCATGCGGCAAGGCAAGTATTTGCGAGCTTTACCCAGCGTATAATCAAGCATTTCAAAAGGTGCGTTCTCAATATCATAGAGGACCGCCACTGTTTCTATACTTGAATTCAGAGTCATTCAATTCATCCTTTACTATGTCAATTTCCGCCCGGCACCAAGTCGGCAGGGCGACCGTGTCTATTATACCACAAAAGAGGCAGGATGTATTCCTGCCTTTTTCACTGCCCTGCTATATGAATGCTGTGCCGGCCTTATCGGCCGTCCGAAAAGATCCGGTTGAGCTTTACACCCAGATACGCCGCCAGCGCTGCCTTCAGGACGTCGCCCGGCACAAAGGGAAATACAGCCGCCAGCATAGCCGGCCAAAGCTCCAGATGCATAAAGTACATGAGAGAAATCAGTCCGCCTATATACGTCAATGGAATCCCCACGAAAACCGCTGCCAGGAAATAGCGCCGGAAGGAACAGGTCCGCCCTTTCAGCCAGCTCACAATCGGATAAGCCACAATAAAGGCCAGCAGAAAACCGCCACGCGGTCCCATGACCTCGCCGATACCCGCGGCACCGCCAACGAAAACCGGCAGCCCGGCAGCTCCGAGCAGTACATAGATCAGCAATACCACCAGCGTCTGCCGCGGTGCCAGCAAGAACGCCGTCAGATTCATCACAATCGTCAGCGCCGTAATCATTGCTGAAGCGAACGGAACCGGAAAGGATATATATGCAGAAACGCATAGCAGCGCTACGCAGATCGCCATCTTTGTCATGCTTCCGGCACTGAAAAGCCGTGTATCATTTGTCATCATCATCACTCCTCATAAAATCATCCAACGTTCTTTATTATACGCAGAAGCCCGCGTTGCGTCAACCTTACTGAAATATCAAGTTTACCTTTATGACTGAAAAAAGGCACTGCCTGCGCAGTGCCTCGAGTACATCGTACACGAAATAACTGGACCAGAAGTACGCAGGATGAATTTTCAGCT
>CAZFPA010000046.1:0-2875 GCA_964520975.1 uncultured Selenomonadaceae bacterium
GCGCCGGGAGGGAAGCAAGATGGTATTTGCGATACCGGCGCTGGAGCAGCCGCCTGACAGTGGCTGCATCCCGTATTTCCTGCGCCTGTATCAGGGCGAGTATCTCAGTGGAGTATTGGCCGGCATGCGCACGCAGAGCGGGAAGATCGGCTATGTAGCGTCCATGCCCATTCCGGAGACCGTGCGGGGTATCAATGCCTTTGCGCTCGGGGTGCGGCGGGTGAATCCGGGGGCGCAGGTCGTCGTGTATTGGATTGGCAGCTGGGATGACGCAGCGGCGGAGAAGCAGGGAACGAGCCTGCTTATCGAGAAGGCCGGCGTGGATATCGTCAACAGTCATCAGGATCGTGCGAACGTGCAGCAGGAGGCCGCGCGGCACGGGGTGGACTCCATTGCCTATCAGGAGCCGATGGAGGACAGTGATGGACATGCGATTGCGGTGCTGGTCTGCGATTGGAGTGCCGTCTACCGCCGCATCATGCAGGACTATCAGCAGGGACAGCTGCAGCCGCTCTATTGGGAGGGTATCCAGGATGGAGCGATCAATCTCACCGATTTCTCCGGTCGGGTCACGGAAGAGGAAAAGCAGACTGTGAGCAAAGCAAAACAGGAAATCCGGGAAGGCTTTACAATCTTCTCGGGAGAGCTGCGGGATCAGCAGGGCATTGTACGCTGTGCGAAAGATGAATCCCTCAGTGATAATACACTGATCCATATGGACTGGTTTGTTGAGGGTGTGAGATTCTATGAAAAATAGTATGGATCGGCGGCGGAGGGTCACTCTGGGTGGTATGTTCCTGTTTTTGCTGCTTTTGACGGTGGTGGGGTTTTTGCTGCAGAACAAGATACGTGTGATCTTCACGGCTTATGTGGAGAAACAGGTGTCACTGCAGGCGGATATGATCGCCCAGCGGCTGGATAGCCGTTTATCGGGAGAACTGGCATCGCTGGAAAAAATGGCTGAGATTTATAGTGAAAGCGATTCGCAGCATTTGCAGGAGCTTGCGAAGGTGGATTTTTCCGGCAGCCGCATGGGCGTATTGCCGCATCATGGACAGGCGCTGGTGGGGGAAACGCTTTCCGCAGGTGAGTGGTCCGGAATTGCCCGTTCCTTCCAGGGGCATGCGGCTGCAACCTACAACAAGGGCCAGGGGCTGCTGCTCACGGTGCCCATGTATCATGGTGAAAATGTCAAATATGTGCTCTATCGTTACTACAGTGAGGAGCAGATCAAAAAGGAGCTCGAGGTATCCTGCTTTGATGGCAATGGCCGGGCTGTGCTGGCGACGCAGGGGAGCTATCTGCAGCTGACGGATTCCGTCTGGCAGCCGGAGGATATGGAATATCTGCGGTCCCTGCAGGAAAACGGGGGACTTGACCGCCTGCGGACCGTGTTGTATTCCGCAGCGTCCGCGGCACTCTACGATGATGCAAGCCTGCCGGGGCGGGAGAGTTTTGTTTTCATGGCTGAGGTCAAGCAGCTCAATGGGCAGCTCGTGGGCTTTGTGCCACGGGATGCAGCGGCGGGAAGCCTCATGGCCGTCATCTGGCTCATCATCTGGGTGTTTGGGCTGCTCGTGGTGCTCTTCAGCATCGGCATCATTTACCTGTTCAATGCGGAGCAGAAGTCCTGGGAGAGTGATGAGCTGCGGGAGGCCAAGCAGCAGGCGGAGCAGGCCAACAAGGCCAAGAGTGATTTCCTCGCAAGCATGTCCCATGAAATCCGTACGCCAATCAACGCGGTCATGGGGATGAATGAAATGATCCTGCGCGAGTGCGCGGATCTCAATATCCGTGAATACGCGCAGAATATTGAGGGGGCGAGCCAGACACTGCTTTCGCTCATCAATGATATTCTCGACCTTTCCAAGGTGGAGGCCGGCCGCATGGATATTGTGCCGGTGGAGTACGATCTGAGCACCGTGCTCAGTGATGTCGCCAACATGGTGCAGATCCGGGCCGAGAATAAGGGGCTGGCCTTTGAGATGCAGGTCGATGCGATGCTGCCTGCACGCTTTTATGGCGATCCGACCCGCGTACGCCAGATTATGATCAATATTCTGAACAACGCGGTGAAATATACCTGTGAGGGTAAGGTAGCGTTCGCGGTACAGACGGCGCCTGCGCTGCTGCAGCCGGGGACCGCGCCCTGGCTGGCCGGCCATCCCGCTATGCAGATGCAGGTCGTGGTGCGCGATACCGGCATCGGTATCCGGAAGGAGGATATGGGCAAGCTGTTCAAGGATTTTGTCCGTCTCGACCTCAACAAGAACCGCAATGTCGAAGGTACAGGCCTCGGACTGGCGCTCACCTATCGGCTGGTCCGGCTCATGGGCGGCGATATCAAGGTGGACAGCATCTATGGCGCGGGATCGACCTTTACCATCCTGCTGCCGCAGGGGGTTGTCGGCAGCGAGTGCATCGGGAATTTTACCGAGCAGCATCGCCGCCGGCTCGCAGAGCGCAAGCAGTATCAGGAGCGCTTCATTGCACCGGAGGCGCGGGTGCTCGTTGTCGATGATAACCGCATGAACCGGTTTGTAGTGAAGAGCCTGCTCAAGAATACCCAGGTGCAGGTCATCCTGGCGGAAAGCGGTGCGGAGTGCCTGGAGCGGCTCGCGCAGGAATCGTTTGACATCGTGCTGCTCGATCACATGATGCCGGAGATGGATGGCATCGAGACGCTGCAGCGGGCTAAGGCCGCGGGGCTTGTCGATCAGGTGCCGGTCATTGCGCTCACGGCCAATGCGATTGTCGGGTCGCGGGAAAAGTATCTGGCGGCTGGCTTTACGGATTATCTCAGCAAGCCGATCGAGGGGGGGCGGCTTGAGGAAATGCTGGCCCGGTACCTGCCGGCGGAGAAGGTGCAGGCGGC
>CAZFPA010000046.1:2975-16329 GCA_964520975.1 uncultured Selenomonadaceae bacterium
GGCGGCTTGAGGAAATGCTGGCCCGGTACCTGCCGGCGGAGAAGGTGCAGGCGGCACCGGTATCGGCGGCTGTCACGCCACCGGCTGCATCCCCGGCAGTACCTGGGAAAGATGCGTTGAATCCGGATGCCGCGGCTATTGATACGAAGCTGGGGATGGAGTTCAGTGCCGATGATAAGGACATCTATACGGAAATGCTGCAGATGTTCGCGGATGGCCGCGATGAGGAGCTGGATAAGATTGAAGCCGCGCTGGCGGCTGGAAACTGGAAAAACTATACGACGGGCGTCCACGCCCTGAAATCCACCGCCCTCACGATCGGGGCGAAGGAGCTTTCAGCGCAGGCCAAGGCGCTGGAGGCAGCCGGTAAAAAGACGGATGAGGCCTTTATCCGGGCCCATCATGCCGCAGTCATGGCACTGTATGCGGAGGTTGCCGCGGCCAGTGCCGCATTGGCGGAATCGATGAAAAAGAAGGGGGAATAAAGCATGACCGAACCTTTAGCAAAAATCCTTGTGGTAGATGATATCCCGGCAAATCGCCTGTTGGCGGGTAAAATCCTTGCCGGGGAGTTTGAAGTGGATTCGGTGAAGTCCGGGGAGGAGGCCCTGGATTTCTTCACGCGGAAGATACCGGACCTGGTTCTGCTCGATATCTATATGGAAGGCATCGATGGCTTTGAGTTGCTCGAAAAGATGCGTGCGGTACCGCAGACAGCCGATATTCCGGTTGTATTTCTCACCGCTGACGACGATCATGAGGTGGAGACGCGGGGATTCAAGGCGGGCGCAGTAGATTTCATCACCAAACCCTTCATCGCCACGGTGCTGCAGCAGCGGGTGCGCCGCATCGTCGAGCTTTTCCGGCTGCGCCATCAGCTGCAGCAGGAGGTCGAGCGGCAGACAGCGAAGACGCAGCGGCTGTCCATACAGATTGTACAGTCGCTGGTCAATACCATTGAGGCCCGCGGCAAGAATATCAACGGCCATTCCGAGCGGGTGGCAAAGCTTGCCGTGGATATCGCGCACGGCCTGCATCTGTCGGACGATGCACAGGATACGATCTTTTATATGGGACTGCTGCATAATATCGGCAAGATCGCAGTGCCGGATGAGATTGTGAGCAAGGAGGACGACCTCACGGAGGCGGAGCTGGAGATCGTCCAGCAGTCGACGGTCATCGGGGCGAATATCCTGCGCGATGTGACGGAGATGCCGACGCTCTGGCAGGGGGCAAAATACCATGAGGAGCACTACGATGGCACGGGCTATCCGGATGGGCTCAAGGGTAAGGCCATTCCGATCGGTGCTCGCATCCTTGCGGCAGCCTGTGACTGGGACCGCATGCTGGAGGAGAAGAAGCTTTCTCCCGCGCAGGCACGGGAACGCCTGCAGGCGGGCAGCGGGACGTTGTACGATCCGGAGGTTGTGGCGACGATGCTTGCGCTGCTGCCCCGGGACTGAGCCTTTGACGAAAACGATCCCCCATACGCCGGGTGGCTGTATGGGGGATCGTTTTTTCAGGATTTTACCTGTTCATAGATGTTGTCGTGCCAGATCTCATAGCCTGCCGGATTCAGATGCAGACCGTCGACGGTAAGGGAGGCGTCGAGGCGGCCGTTGGGATTTGTGAAATCATCGGTGATATCGAGATAGGGCAGGCCATGGGCTTTGGCGAGGGCTTCGATGCCCTCGTTGAGCGCGGCGATGTTGCTGTTTGTGCGCAGGCACTGGGACGGAAAGATGTGGTCGTTGAAGGGCAGTACGCTTTCCACGTAAATCTGCGTTTTCGGCAGGCTGGCCTGCAGGCGGCTCAAAATCTGGTCGTAGTTGGTGAGCGTATCCGCAATTGTCCGGTTGTAACAGAGATCGTTGGTGCCGACCATCAGGAAGATTTTCGAGGGTTTCCGGGCGACGACCTGGTCGAGGCGATGTAGGATGCCGAGGGTCGTGTCGCCGCCGATGCCCATGTTGATGACGGTTTCATTGGGGAAAAGCTGTTTCCAATGGCCGTTATCGGTCATGCTGTCTCCGAGGAACACGATGGGCTGTGTCTGGTGCGGCTCGAGCGCGAAGCGCAGGCACCGCAGACGGTAATGCAGGCTCAGATAGGGCGGTGTATCCGGGCTGCGGCTCAGGTCGTCGAGATAGGCGTTTACCCGATAGGCTGCCTTGGGACCAAACATCCCGCTGCCGGTCAGGATTGTGCCGCCCAGCACGAGGATGCAGCCGGCAATGACGGAGAAAATGATTTTTTTATATGTTCGAATTTTATGAAACATAGGAGCACTCCCTGCTGTTTGATTATTCTCTCTATTATACGCCTAAAAGAAGTCCCCAGGCAATGCTTGGGAGCCCGGGAAGAAAAATGGTAAAAATATCTGTCAGAATCCTGCGGCGTTATCGGCAGAAATCGTACACTGCCGGTGAAAAATAGCAGCGCGGGCAGCAGGAAAAAAGCTGTACACAGCGAATCTTACCTGGGAAAACGTATTTTTGTGACGGTTTAAGAACAAAATAGAGAATATTTTGAATTCAATAAGGAGGCGATGGATATGGAAAAGGTGATTTCAAGACGAAAATTCCTGAAGAATATGGCGATGGCAGGTGGTTCAACGGCAGCTGGTCTGCTGCTGGCAGAGTATCTGCTGGAGCGGGGATTTTCCGGAGGACTGTCTGGTACTGCGGCCGCGGCGGCTGCACCCCTATGGAAGGCTGCGGCCTCCAAAAACAAGATTGTGGTGGTCAGCGATCTGCATTTTGGCATATCTGACCGCTTTGCGGAGCAGGTGGACAATCGCCCGCTTTTTATTGAGTTCCTCCAGCGGTTACAGAATACCACGGATGTAAGGGAACTTGTCATTGCCGGAGACTTTTTGGATGAGTGGTTCCTGCCGCTTGACTATGCACCGGTTACGGATATGGATGGGTTTTTCTATGCGGTAGCCCGCAACAATCAGCCGGTCATCGATGCGCTGCAGGCGGTCATGGCGGCGGGAATCCGTCTGGTGTATGTGGTGGGAAACCATGATATGAATATGGAAACAAAAATCCTCGATACGCTTTTGCCGGGGATTGTGCAGCCGCGGGACGCCAGGGGCCTGGGGCACTATATCACGGGCGACCGGCAGGAAATCGTCATTGAGCACTGTCATCGATACGATCCGTATTCAGCACCGGATCGTGTCTCGAATCGGGAACTTTGCGGCAATGATGAGACCATGTATCCGCCGGGCTATTTTTATGCGCGCATGGGAACGAGCTGGGTCATGCAGCAGCGGCCCAGGATTGCCAAGAAATTCCCGCAGCTCGCGCACCGGCCGAAAGCGGAGGATATAGATCAGCAGGGGGCCTATATCTACGCAAAGACGCTGGAGGCGCTGTTCCAGCGTATTACCCCGCGGGAGGGGTTTGCGGACAAGGTATTCAACCTGGAAGCTGCGGGTTTTCATGGCAGCTACTCGCTGCAGGATATGTATCCTGTGGAGCAGGCGGATGGTACAATCTCGGCTCCCGTGCTGTTCCGGAATTTTCAGCGGAGCTGGGACGAGCGGCAGCGGCTCAATGCGATGGGACGGAGGATTCCCTTTATCGATGCGGCAGCCAATGCACAGAAGCCGGACTATTTTTACCGCTGCGCCCGCCAGCAGTACTGGGAAAATCCGCAGCAGGCCAGGGAGGTCGTGGTCTTTGGGCATACACATGTTCCCGATTTCCAGCAGCAGGGAGCGCGGTATTACCTGAACACAGGAACCTGGGTTGACCATAACAGTGACTATCCGACGGCCACCCGTACCTTTGGTGTCATTGGGACAGGGGAACAGAATCAGGCGGCTCTTTACATGTACAATCCGGATGGGACGCTCACAGATCTCTCCGGGATCGGGAAGAAATAGGGAAGGGACCTTATCCTGCGGGACGTGCCGGTTGCGATGGGTCAGTCCTCCAGCAGGTTCCGCTTCGGGACCTGCTTCATTTTTACCTTGGTCGTTGCTGCGCCGGTCAGATCCTTGGGCGGTGTGTTTGCGAGATCAGGGACATCGATCATGTGGGGCTTTTTGCGGTACTGCTCAACGACCTTGCCGTTTTTCGTCGTGATGGTGAGCAGTGAGCCGTCCGGCATGTATTTGTGGATGGTCTCCGTCTGTACCGTCTGGCTGCTCTGACTTTCCTTCCGGCGTTTTTCGATTTCCTTCTTGAGACGTACGGCATCTTCGCCGCCGGCCTTTTTGAGCTCCTGCTCGGCCGCTGTGAGGCCGGTCTCCGCGAAATTCTGCCAAAGCTCCTGCACCTTGCTGCTGTAGATGGCCTGGAAGTCCGTGCTGCCGGTCGTGCTGGTGGTTTTTGCGGCTGTTCCCTGTGAGACGGTTTTGGTCGTTGCCGCATCTGTCTGTATACGCATAGTTCTTCCTCCTTGTTGTTTCTCTATGCATAGTATCGGCTGGTTTGGAAAAAAAGTTAATTTTTCCTAAAAAGATTTCCCGGAAAAATCGATAAATGAGAAAATATATGGTAAGATAAAGGAGGCAGAGATTCTACTATAATATGTATTATGGAGGTATAGCATGAAGGAGTATAAACCTTTTAAGTCAGGCAAGGTACGTGAGGTCTATGATGCGGACGACAGCATCATTATGGTGGCCACGGACCGCATTTCGGCATTCGACCACATTCTGCAGAATAAGATCACCCAGAAGGGCGCCATCCTCACCCAGATGTCCAAATTCTGGTTTGATTATACGAGGGATATTTTACCTAACCACATGATTTCGGTGGACAACAAGGAAATGCCGGAGTTCTTCCAGCAGCCGCAGTTCGTCGGCAACAGCATGAAGTGTCAGAAGCTCACGATGCTGCCGATGGAATGCATTGTCCGCGGCTATATCACGGGCAGCGGCTGGGAAAGCTATCAGCAGAACGGCACTGTCTGCGGCATTAAGCTGCCGGCCGGGCTGGTGGAATCCGATAAGCTGCCGGAGCCGATCTTCACGCCGAGCACGAAGGCGGAACTCGGAGACCATGATGAAAATGTTTCCTTTGAGCAGGGCGTAGAATACTTTGAGAAGCAGTTCCCGGGCAAGGGCCGGGAATATGTGAGCAAGCTCCGTGACTATACCATTGCCATCTATAAAAAGTGTGCAGAATACGCATTGGCGCATGGCATCATCATCGCCGATACGAAGTTCGAATTCGGTCTTGATCCGCAGGGCAATATCGTCATCGGCGATGAGATGCTCACGCCGGACAGCTCGCGCTTCTGGCCGCTCAAGGGCTATACGCCGGGGCAGTCGCAGCCGTCCTATGATAAGCAGTTCGTGCGGGATTGGCTCAAGGCAAATCCGGACAGCAATTATCTGCTGCCGCAGGAGGTCATTGACAAGACCATTGGCAAATACAAAGAGGCTTATGAACTCCTGACGGGCAAGCCTTTCGACGAAGCATAAGAAATGAGGCCCGGCATTTTGCCGGGCCTTTTTAAAAAAATAGCAGATTAAAGGAGCGATAGCGATGTCAAAAGGAATGATTGCTGTTTTGGCTGCGGTGG
Source organism: uncultured Selenomonadaceae bacterium (assembly GCA_964520975.1). Classification (GTDB taxonomy): domain Bacteria; phylum Bacillota; class Negativicutes; order Selenomonadales; family Selenomonadaceae; genus CAZFPA01. The sequence goes on from CAZFPA010000046.1 coordinate 8,520, forward strand.
CCCTCGTGGCCGTCATGCTGTTTAGCGGCTATAATTCGTTGGTCACAGCCAACGAGAATATCAACGGGAAATGGAGCCAGGTCGATAATCAGCTGCAGCGGCGCAGCGATCTCATACCAAATCTCGTTTCGACGACGCAGGGGATGGCCAAGCAGGAAAAGGAAGTATTCCAGGCCGTCAATGATGCGCGGACCAAGCTCGCTGGTGCGCAGGGCGTCAATGCCACAGCGGAGGCCAGCGGAGAGCTCTCCGGAGCGTTGAGCCACCTGCTCATGGTCGCGGAGAACTATCCGACGATCAAGTCGGATGCCAGCTTCCGTCAGCTCGCGGATGAGCTGGCCGGCACGGAAAACCGCATTGCGGTAGCCCGCCGGGATTATAATACGGCGGTGCAGGACTATAACACCCAGATCAAGAGCCTGCCGAAATCCATATATGCCGGGATGTTTGGCTTCCAGGCCCGGGAGTATTTCAAGGCGGATGAAAAGGCGCAGGAAGTGCCCCAGGTTAAATTCTGAGCAGAAAAAAAGCTGTACGCAGACGCGTACAGCTTTTTTCGTTGCCGGATACAGGGTCAGTCGTTCTTGAGCTTCAGTTCGCGGAAGAAGGAGCGGACGCTGAGCTCGTAGATGTCCTTGAGGTCGCCCTCGTCGCTGCGCGCATCCTCACGGGAGAAGATGATCCGGCCATCGGTGGCGTCATGGAGATCGAAGCGTACCGTTACATTGCCGACCCATACCGTGCGGTCGGGCACGTAGACAGGAACATCGTAGCGGCGGCGGACCGTCTGGGTCTTGCCATCCCGGTCCGTGTAGGTATCCTCTTCCTCGCGGCTCTGCCATTCCGTATGGGCCGGAATCACGTAGGAGCTTGGTTCATAGCGGGTGAGGCTGGCTGTCACGTAGCCGTTCACGACCTTGCCAAGATTCTGTGTCCAAAGCTCCTGGGCTTTTTCCGGATCGGAGGCGGTCAGCGCATCCATGTCCTTCCAGGTCAGCAGTGATATCTTACGATTGATCTGCTCTCTGTTCAGCACATTCCATTGCGGGCGCTTTTCCTGCTCATGGTAGTACTGCTGCAGGCTCTTTTCCTGGATATCATTGAGGCCGACCTTGGTCAGATCGATATCGTCCACCCACACGGTCTGGATGGTGGAAAAGTCATATTGGCTGTCGCGCCAGTCGGTCTTACCGGCCTCAGCGACACCAAGGCTGGTGGTCAGAAGCAGGGCGATCGCGCCGAAAAGGCTCAAAACTTGATGGAATCTCATAAGTATCCTCTCCTTGCTGTAGCTGTCAGAATTGTCTATCTGTCTCTATTGTAGCGTAAACCGCGCCGCAAATAAAGCGCTCCGGCCGATTTTTCCTGTCGCGAATGATGAAAATAATGGAATGTGCTGCGGAATAAGCCGAATAAATAACAAAATGGTTCAGATTTTGCGATGATTTTGCATTTTTCTGGATTGTTTCAGAAAAGTTAGTCCTTTATAATAAAGATAAATCAAATGAATGGAAGTATAAGAAAGTGCAGTGGATTGCATTTTCTTAGAGATAGGAGAGGGACTTATGAGTGTAGAGATCCATATTGACAATGTCATCAAACGCTACGGCGATTTGACCATCATTCCCGGACTGGCGGAAGATATCAAAAACGGGGAGCTCTTCACCCTGCTGGGGCCATCCGGCTGCGGCAAGACGACGCTCCTGCGCATGATTGCCGGCTTTAACAGTATCGAGGGCGGGGAGATCCGCTTCAATGACCAGGTCATCAATGATCTGCCGGCCCACAAGCGCAATATCGGCATGGTGTTCCAGAGCTACGCGATCTTCCCGCACCTGACCGTGCGGCAGAATGTGGAATACGGCCTCAAGCTGCGCAATCTGTCTAAGGATGAGATGAAGAAGAAGGTCGACGAGATCCTCGATGTCGTCAAGATCACGGAATATCAGGACCGTCTGCCGGAGCGCCTGTCAGGCGGCCAGCAGCAGCGTGTAGCACTGGCCCGCGCCATCGTCATCCATCCGAGCGTATTGCTCATGGATGAGCCGCTGTCCAATCTGGATGCCAAGCTGCGCATCGAGATGCGCTCGGCTATCCGCGATGTGCAGAAACAGGTCGGTATCACGACGGTCTATGTCACGCATGATCAGGAGGAGGCGCTCTCGATTTCGGATCGCATCGCGGTCATGAAGCAGGGGGAGATACAGCAGACAGCCCGGCCGCACACGGTCTACACGCGGCCCTACAATGTATTCGTTTCGACCTTCATCGGTCATTCCAATCTGTTCCGTGGCCGGATACAGTCGGCCGGCGGCAGCAGGTCCGTTGTGTTTGCGGATGGCTGGACGGTGCCGATGGATAATCTGAGTGATGAGGCTGCGGATGGCATGGAGGTCATCATCTCCGTGCGGCCGGAGGAATTCTCGATTCAGCCGGAAGGCCTGCGCTGCCAGGTCCGGACGAAGGTGTTCCTGGGCAAGTACATCAACTACAGTCTGGAATTCCCGGAGGAGATGATTACACCGGGACAGCCGTCCATTGAGTTCTCCCAGGATCTCGGCCATGCGGAGCAGGTGCTTGAGGTCGGGGATACGGTGACGCTGCGGCCCAATCCCGCAAAGATCAATGTATTTACCGCGGATGGCTCGCGCAATATCTTAAGGGATGTGGTTCGCCATGAATAAAAAGCTTTTTAAGTGGGATTTCTGGACGGGCGTTACCGCGCTGGCCATCGTGATTTTCGGACTGTTTCTCATTTATCCGCTCTTTTCCCTGTTCGCTTCCGCCTTTCAGAATGCGGAGACCGGCGGTTTTTCACTGGAGAACTTCGTGCGATTCTTTGAACGTAAATATTACTATCAGTCCATGATCAACAGCTTCTGGGTAACGACCTGTGTGACGGCGCTGGCCATCGTGATCGGCACGACGCTCGCGTATTTCATGTCGCTCTATACGATCAAATTCAAGAACGCGGTGGAGATCTGCATCATCATTTCCCTGCTTTCACCGCCGTTCATCGGCGCGTATTCCTGGATTCTCATCGGCGGGCGCAGTGGTATCCTCACGCAGTTCCTGCAGGAGACCTTCCATTACGAATTTCCTTCGATTTACGGCTTTGCGGGAATCCTGCTGGTGCTCACGCTGAAGCTGTATCCGTTCATTTATCTCTATGTGGCCGGAGCCATGAAGAGCATTGATTCCGCGCTCATCGAGGCGGCGGAAAGCCTGGGCTGCAGCGGTATCCGCAAGGTTGCGACCGTCATTGTGCCGCTCATCACGCCGACCATCCTGGCAGGTGCGCTCATGGTGTTCATGAACGCCATGGCAGACTTCGGTACGCCGATGCTCATCGGCGAGGGCTTTAACGTCATGCCGGTCATGATCTACTCTGAATTCATCAATGAGGTCGGCGATCAGGCGAATTTCGCCGCGGCTATGGCGGCCATCATGGTCATCATCACCTCGACGATTTTCATGCTGCAGAAATATGTCGTCAACCGCAAGTCCTTTACGATGAGCTCGCTGCGTCCCATGCAGGTGCATCAGATGACGGGTATCCGGAATGTCATCATGCACGTGCTCATCTATGCACTCGTTGCTGTATCGATGATTCCGCAGCTCGTCGTCATCTACACGTCCTTCCTCAAGACGAATGGCTCGGTATTTGTCGATGGCTTCTCCTTTGACAGCTATACGACGATTTTTGAGAATCTGGGGACGGCCATCAGCAATACGTATCTTTTCAGTACGGCCGCGATCATCATGATCATCTTCCTGGGCATGACGGTGGCTTATCTCACGACCCGGCGCAAGAGCTGGCTCACGGATATCATCGATACGCTCACGATGTTCCCGTACATCATTCCGGGCTCTGTACTCGGTATTACCCTGCTGCTGGCCTTCAACGATGAGCCGCTGCTGCTGTCCGGTACGGCGTTCATCATCATCATTTCGCTGGTCATCCGGCGCCTGCCGTATACGCTGCGTTCGAGCTCGGCCATTCTCTATCAGATCAGCCCGAGTCTGGAGGAGGCTTCGATCAGCCTCGGTGCCTCGCCGCTGCGCACCTTTTTCAAGGTGACGGCTGTCATGATGCTGCCGGGTGTCATGAGTGGAGCAATCCTCTCCTGGATCACGGCCATCAATGAGCTGAGTTCATCCGTCATCCTGTTCACCGGCGCGACCAAGACCATGTCGGTTGCGATCTACACCGAGGTCATCCGTGCGAGCTACGGAACCGCGGCGGCGCTGTCGACGATATTGACGGTTACGACCATTACGGCGATGGTGATTTTCTTCAAGGTTTCGGGTACCAAGGACGTTACACTTTAAGGCTGGGCCATACGCGTGGCGTATGTTTTGGTAATAGAAAAGGAAGCTCCGGTTCCCCGGTGCGGCAGGTGCTTTGGCATCTGTGGCGCCGGGGCATCGGACTTCCTAAAAAAAGAGGGAAAGAGGGATATTTCATGAAAAAACTCCTGGCTGTTTTACTCACGATGGCAATGGCAGTCACCTTGCTGGCCGGCTGCGGTGGCGGGCAGAAGACCGCCTCCAAGGCGGACAAGTCGAGCGGCGCTGAGGACAGCAATACGCTTGTCATCTACTGTCCGCATCCGCTGGCCTTCATCAATCCGCTGGTTCAGGAATTTGAAAAGCAGAGCGGTGTCAAGGTTGAGGTCATCGCTGCCGGTACTGGCGAGCTCCTGAAGCGCGTCGAGTCCGAAAAGGCGAATCCGCTCGGGGACATTTTCTGGGGCGGCTCGCTCAACACGATGAAGCCGAAGGCGAATCTCTTTGAAAACTACAAATCTGCAAATGAGGACCATATCCAGGCGGCCTTCAAGAACGTTGAGGGACCGATGACGCGCTTCACGGATATTCCGAGTGTCATCATGGTCAATACGAATCTCATCGGGGATATCAAGGTCGAGGGCTATGCTGATCTGCTGAACCCGGCCCTCAAGGGCAAGATCGCTATGGCCGATCCGTCGAAATCCTCCTCGTCCTATGAGCATCTCATCAACATGCTCTATGCGATGGGCAATGGCAATCCGGATGCGGGCTGGAGCTATGTGGAGAGCTTCTGCAAGAATCTCGATGGCAAGCTGCTCTCCGGTTCTTCTGCTGTCTATAAGGGCGTAGCTGATGGCGAGTACGCGGTGGGCTGCACGTTTGAAGAGGGCGGCGCCAAGTACGTTGCCGACGGCGCGCCGGTCAAGCTCGTTTACATGAAGGAAGGCGTCATCTCCAAGCCGGATGGTATCTATATCATCAAGAACGCGAAGCACATGGAAAATGCCAAGAAGTTCATCGACTTCATCACGAGCAAGGAAGCCCAGACGCTCATCACACAGGAACTCCATCGCCGCAGCGTACGCGATGATGTAGCTCCGCCGAAGGGCCTGCTCGAGAAATCTCAGATCAAGATCATCGATGATGAGGAATCGGTAGTAGAGAAGAACAAGAAATCCTGGCTCGACAAATTCAAGGATGTATTCACGAGTGTACAGTAATCCATCCGCAGTTCTTTAAAATCAACAGGCACAGGAGGCAATCCTTTTGTGCCTGTTTTTTATGGCCGGCAAAAGGGTTCCGGCAGATGGGCGCAGAATTCTTTTAGAAATGAGCGTTTGGCGGAAGGGAGGGGTTCTGGTGCGCCGTTTTCAGGATGAGGTACGTATCGCGTTTACAAAATATGCGCTGGTTCCGGTATTCATCATCGCGCTGGCTTGTGTGGTGTTCGCGCTGCTCACCTGGAATCGCAGCGTGCTCGAGCGCAACAATGAGAGTCGTACCCTGGCGGCCGAGGTGCTCACGGGCATCATCACGGACTATGAGGAGCGGGCCGATGCCGTGGCTGCGCATGGCTATGATTTTGCACAGCTGCGGAGCAGCCGGCAGGTTCAGATGGAGTTCTATACTTCGGTTTACCGGGAGGTCAATATCACACATGACAATACCTCTTTTTTCCTGCTCGACGCGGAGCGGAATATCGTGCTTTCAAATCGTGCGGAGCTGCCGCAGCATTTGCGGGCCGGGCTTGGCAACTGGGGCATTCTGCACCGGCTGCGGCTGGCACCGGAGCAGGCACAGGCGGAGTTTGCCAAGAGCGAGCATATCTATGAGCAGGATCTTGTGGTCGGGCGGGCGCTGCAGCAGGACGGGCAGATCAGCGGCTACATCGTTTTTGTCATTCCGGGAAAATACCTGCGGCGTTCTATCTATTCGCCCTATGTGCTGTTCGCGGTAGCTAATGCCTACGACTATGTGCCGATTGCGACCACCGAGATTTTCAGCGATGAGGACTTCCAGAAGCTGCGGCCGCGCCTGCATGGAGCGGCGGGTCTCGTCGAGGTGGAAAAGCAGCATTTCTACGCGTCCTATGAGGAACTGCTGGACGGACAGCTGCGTCTCTACGCGTTTTCTCCCGTGGGCACCATGCTTACGCAGTACGCTACGGGCGCCGGCATTCTGCTCAGTGTGCTGCTCATCATGATTCCCATCATCATTGTCAGCGTGCGGCGGGAGACACGGCGCAAGATGGAGGCCATGGATAAGCTCGTTGCGGCCATCACCTCTGTGCAGCAGGGCGATCTGCAGCATCCGGTGGAAATCCATACCGGCAATGAATTTGAAATCATTGGCGATGCCTATAACCGCATGGTCAAGAGCCTCGCGAACCTCATGTCCATCAACGAGCAGAAGGCGCGGGCGGCAGTGGTGTCCGAGATGCGGCAGCTGGAGTCGCAGTTCAATCCGCATTTTCTGTTCAATACGCTGGAGAACATCAAGTTCATGGTGCGGCTTGAGCCGGATGCGGCGGTGCGCATGATCATGGATTTGTCCGCGCTGCTGCGCTACAGTATCAACAATGAGAAGCAGCGGGTGACGCTGCGTGAGGATCTGAAATACCTGCGGTACTATATCGAAATCCAGCAGTACCGTTTTGGCCGGCGCCTTGTCTACGAGGAGGATATCGCCGCGGCTGCCATGGATTGTCTGGTGCCGAAGCTCGTGCTGCAGCCGCTCATCGAAAACGCTATGAAGTATGGAGCCGATGCCGCCGGAGATATCCGCATCCGGACGGAGATCCGGTGCGATGCCGCGGGCATTCATGGCGTGGTCACTGATAATGGAACGGGCATTTCGGAGGAAACGCTCAAGCGGCTGCGCGTGCTTCTGGCCAGTGAGGAAAACAGCTCAGTACATACGGGCGTTTACAATATCCATCGCCGGATACAGCTGCTGTATGGCCGGCGCTATGGACTCGAGATCTCATGTCCGCCAACGGGCGGTACGCAGGTGCGTTTTTCGTTGCCCGCGGTGGAAAAGGAGGAAAAGGACTGATATGCTGCGTGTTATCATTGTCGAGGATGAGGATATCATCCGCCGCGGCCTCGTGTGTACCGTGGACTGGCTGTCGATGGATGCCATGGTTGTGGGGGACGCCCCGGACGGGGAGGCCGGGCTCGCGCTGCTGGACAAGGAACGACCGGACGTCGTGCTCACGGACATTCGTATGCCGCGCCTCGATGGCATTGCCATGATCGAGCGGGCCAGGGAGAAAGGAATTGCTCCTGCGGTGATTTTCCTGACCAGCTATGAAGAATTTGCCTACGCTAAAAAGGCGGTGCAGTTGCAGGCCATCGATTATCTGCTCAAGCCCGTTGATGAAGAGGAACTGCAGCGGACGCTCGCGCTGGTGGCCGCACAACGCCAGCCGACCGAGGCGGCCGCGGCTCCGCAGAGCAAGCGGCCGGAGCTCGTGGACTGGGGTGTGTGGCTGGGGGTGGACAGCCTGAATCCCTAT